>DATHRQ010000479.1:0-3589 GCA_035465095.1 Anaerolineales bacterium
TGCCTGCGTGCAGGGAACTGCCTGCCAGTTGGCAAATATGATCGATGTGAGCGATCAGCGCATCCAACGAGACCTCCTCACGCTGGTTGCCGTTTGCCCGTTTCCAGCCCGCTTTGAGAAACGTGTTGAACGGGATGACACCGATCACAGCCTCACGCTCGATCAGCCCGCGAATAACATCATCGGTCAGATGGCGGTTCGTATCGGCGTCCCGCACAACCGCAGCACAGTTGGCATGCGTCGCCATGACGGGCCCCTCATAACGGTCGAGCGCTTCATAGGCGGCGGCTTCGTCCATGTGGCTGAGATCGAGGATGAAGTTGAAATCTGACATGGCAGAGAGAAGATCGCGGCCTTCATCCGTCAAAGGGCCGGGTTCGCCGGTGCCGCCGGAGTAACGCGTGCCTGCCCAGGCGAGGCCGATCATGCGCAGGCCCAGGTCCCACCATTCGGCAAGTTCATGCGGCGAGCGGATCGCGTCTGCGCCTTCCATGAGTTGTATCAGACCGACGGGGTGACCCGTTTCGTCCGGAGCGGGCGCGGACCAATGTTCGATAACAGAATCAAGTTCGGGTGTCGAGGTGATGAGACGGAATTTGTCCGGGTGAGAATCGGTCAATTTGCGGTATATATCCATCTGGTCACGATAGAGGCGGTGCGCGGTTTCTGAATCCTGATACACCAACACATCCCAGGCTTCCTTCTTTTTGGCGGGCACCGCGAACAAAGTCGAAAATACGACCGCAACATTGGCGCGTTGATATTCGGGCCAGCCGACGGTCGCATCCCCATTGAACCTGGGGGTCGACGTACCGCTTTCCAGGCGGCGCGTTTCCAACACCGGGCGCGTGTAATCCCGCCCAAATGTGAGGATGTTCCAGGCCAGGTCTTGATGTGAATCAATGATCAACATGGGATTTAATAAAACATCCCGCCTGCGGCGGGACGCTCTTTTGCTTCAATTAGGATTCTTTGTCGTCGTCGGGGCTTTCCGCCGGAGTCTCTTCCTCTGAATCTGCCGGTTCAGAGAGTTCTTCTTCGGACTCTTCTTCAGATGGTTCTGCAGACTCCTCAGTTTCCTCGGGTGCATCTGCTGACGTTTCTTCTTCTGATTCCACCGATTCAGATGATTCCTCCGGCGTTTCTTCAGATGAAGGCGCCGTCTCTGCAGGTTCCTCAGGAGTTTCATCTGCGGCCTCATCAGAGGACGCTTCAGGCTCGGAGGGTGCCTCTGTCAGCGGCGCGAATGGGTCATCATCAACGGCAGGCACGTCCTCGACATCTTCTGACTGGTCGAGCGAGTCAAAATCAGCGGCCAGTATCTTGAAGTCTTTATCGGCAAATGCAGCTGAATCCACCTTGCGCAGACTCAAACCAATGCGGTGCTGATCGGGCTCGATGCGAATGATGCGCAGGCTCTTGACGTCACCTTCCTTGAGCACTTCCCGCGGATGTTCGATGCGGTTCTCTGAAATTTCAGAGATGTGAATGAGGCCTTCGATGTCGCCCTCGAGACGGGCGAACGCGCCGAACTTGGTCAGCCGTGTGATCACGCCTTCGACCAGGTCGCCTACGCTGTATTTTTCAAGCCGTTCCATCCAGGGATCGTCCTGCAGCGCGCGGATGGAAAGTCCGATGCGCTTCTTTTCCTGATCGATATTGATGACTTTTACGTCGACTTCCTCGCCCACTTCAAGTATCTCACGCGGGTGTTCAATATGATCCCAGGACATCTCCGAAAGATGGACAAGACCGTCGGCGCCGTTGATGTTGATGAACGCGCCGAAATTGGCAATGCTCGTGACACGACCGGTGTAGGTTTCACCTTCGTTCAGTTCCTCGAGCACGCGCTCCTTGATCGACTGGCGCGACTCGTTGCTGGCGGCTTTTTCAGAAAGGATCAGACGGCGGCGTTCGCGATCCACTTCGATCACGCGCACGGAAATGGGTTCCCCGACCATCTTCTGCCAGCGTTGTTCAGGCGTATCACCTGTGGACATGCTGCGACGCATGGCGCTGACCTGTGAGGCCGGCACAAAGCCGCGCAGGCCCTCCACAGCCGCAATGAGACCGCCCTTGTTGAAACCGACGATCTTGCTTTCGATGATTTCATTATCTTCAAGGGCCTTTTCGACCTTATCCCACGAAAGCTGCTCCTGAGCGCGCTTGAGCGAGAGAACAACGTTTCCGTTGCTGTCTTCGGGGCTGATCACATAAACATGGACTTCCTTGCCGACTTCCAATGCGTCACGATCTTCTTCGCTTAATTGCTCCAAGTCGCGGCTTGAAACCACGCCCTCCGATTTGGCGCCAATGCTTACCAAAACCTGTGACGGGCTGACACTCGCGATGGTTCCCTTTCGGACCTGGCCAGATTGAGGCAGATCAATTTCAATATCCTGCTCTTTGAGCAGTGCTTCCATCGTCATAGGTTTGTTATTATTCGTTTTCTCTCCCTGCTTTTCTTCATCGCTCCCCTGAGGAGGCAGGGCTTGATTCTCGTCTGTCACTTGAATTACTCCGGTTAACAAAATTGTAGACGGGATTATACAGGCGAAAGGGGAAGTTTGCAACCCTGGATCATTAATAACAACAGATATATACATATTTATATCAATTAATCACATAGATTTACTCATGATTCTGAATCACGCGTTATAATCACCAACCGGAGTTCAAATAAAATGCCATCCATTTTCCCTTTTACAGCCATCGTAGGACAGGAGCGCATGAGACGCGCTCTCATTTTGAATGCCGTGGACACCCGCATCGGGGGTGTGCTTATCCGCGGCGAACGCGGCACAGCCAAATCCACCGCCTCGCGCGCGCTGGCTGCCTTGTTGCCCAGCGTGGAAGTTGTGGACGACTGCCGTTTTGGCTGCGATCCTGACAAGCCCGCCACCTCGTGCACGGAGTGCAAGGAACGCTTTAACGGCACGAAGAAGATCCCCTCACATGTGCGCACGACATCCTTTATCAACCTGCCGGTCTCTGCAACGGAAGACCGTGTGGTCGGCACGCTCGATATCGAGCAGGCCATTCAAAAGGGCGAGCGTCATTTTGAGCCCGGCGTATTGGCCGCTGCAAATCGCGGACTGCTTTACATCGACGAAGTCAACCTGCTCGACGACCATGTGGTGGACGTGCTGCTGGATTCAGCCGCGATGGGCGTGAATATGGTCGAACGCGAAGGTATTTCCTTCACCCACCCAGCCCGTTTCATTCTCGTCGGGACGATGAATCCTGAAGAGGGAGAACTACGGCCTCAATTGCTTGATCGCTTCGCCCTGTCCGTGGACATTATCGGCATCCGTGATGCGCGCGAACGCGTCACCATTATGGAACGCAACCTGGCCTACGAACAGGATGCCGATGCCTTCCGTGAGCAGTGGATGCCAAAGGAAAAAGAATTAACAAACCAGATCGAACGCGGACGTGAACTCGTCGGACAGGTAGCACACACCAGCCGCGACCTGCTCTCGATTGCCGCGCTGACGTCGTCACATAACGCGGACGGTCACCGCGCGGACCTGGTGATCCTTAAAGCCGCACGGGCGCAGGCCGCCTTCGAGGGGCGCACACAGATAAA
>DATHRQ010000480.1:0-2140 GCA_035465095.1 Anaerolineales bacterium
GAGTTAACCTGCAGCAGGTAGATGGGACGGGTTTGAATGGGCGCATCACGAAAAATGATGTGCTTTCTTATGTCGAAGGTGGAAAGTTGAAGGTTGAAGGTCAAGTATCCCAACCTGCAACCTTCCAGCCTTCCAACATTAAACCAATAGAAGGCGACCAACTCATCAAACATACTGCGATTAGAAAGCAAATTGCAGATCATATGGTCATGTCCAAGGCGACTTCTCCGCATGTATTGACAGTGATGGAAGCGGACATGAGCAAAGTGGCGAAGCATCGCGCCGCGAACAAAGAGATATTCGCCCGTGACGGTGTCAAACTTACGTTCACGGCCTACTTTATGATGGCGATCGTGGCGGGATTGAAGAATTATCCGATAGTCAATTCTTCGTGGTCGGATGAAGGCGTTCTGATTCATAAGTCGGTCAATGTGGGAATGGCGACCTCGCTTGGCGAAGAGGGCCTAATTGTGCCGGTCATCAAGAACGCGGATGATCTATCGCTGCTGGCGATGGCACGCTCCGTCAATGATCTGGCGAATCGCGCCCGATCGAAAAAACTGCAACCCGACGACGTCAAGGGCGGGACGTTCACATTGACCAATCACGGCGTCAGCGGATCGTTGTTCGCGTTCCCTGTTATCAATCAGCCACAATGCGGTATTCTCGGCGTGGGTGCCATGCAAAAGCGTGTGGTAGTGACGGATGACGATGCCATCGCTGTCCGCCCGATGGTGTATCTGTCATTCGTGTTCGACCATCGTATTCTCGACGGTGCATCTGCCGATTGGTTCCTGGCGAAGGTCAAAGAGACATTGGAAAACTGGGCGTAAATGAGTTCCAGGTGTCAGGTTCTAGGTTGTTTCAAGGAAGTGATTGATTGAATAAACAAAACGATCATGCAAATGTAAAGATTCATCCGCCGATTTTATTGTTAATCCATTTGTTTGCTGCATTTGCGTTAAATTGGCTGTTGATATTGTCGAGCGCTTTACCGAAGTTTGTAGAATGGGTTGGCTACGGTCTTATCCTCACAGGCCTGTTGTTTGCGTTCTGGGCGATGAATCAATTCAAGAAAGCAGACACTACACTCGACCCGCATGGTTTGGTCAGCGCGGTTGTTGTCGATGGGCCTTATCGCTTTTCGCGAAATCCGATCTATATTGGTCTGCTGAGTATATTGATCGGTATACCATTGATCTATGGAAATGTATGGGGGGTGGTCGTATCACCGTTTTTCATTCTTCTGATGAATCATTTTGTCATTCAGCACGAAGAGGCCTATCTCGAGGAAAAGTTCAAAGATGTTTACACTAGCTATAAGTCGCGGGTGAGGCGCTGGTTGTAAATAGAACACGCGTTCTGTTATAATGGTGTGCAAAAGGAGCATATGATGAACATCCAAAAATCCGAGATCAAAGTAGATGTAAATGGGAAGCCTGTTAATGCATACCTTGCCTCACCCTCCGATGGCGGCCCGGGAGTGCTTGTCCTGCATGCCTGGTGGGGACTCAAGCAGTCCTTCAAGGAGATGTGCGATCAACTGGCAGAGCACGGCTTTACTGCACTTGCGCCCGATTACTATCAGGGAATGGTCGCGAACACGATCGAAGAGGCCAAAGCCTTAATGGAGAAACGCGATGACGAACTAGCGGAGGAAACCGTAAAAAGTGCCAAGGATCATCTGATATCCCTGTGTGAGGGCCAGCCTGTGGGTGTAATGGGCTTTTCGATGGGTGCCGCCTGGGCTTTGAGCATGGCGGCCGCTGACCCTGATATCTCTGCGGTGGTCATGTGCTACGGTGTCGGAGAGGCAGACCTTGGACAGATCAAGGCAAAAATACTCGGTCATTTCGCTGAGTCGGACGAATGGGAACCGTTGAAATATGTAAAGCAAATGGAGGAGGACATGCAAAAGGCTGGGCTGGATGTCACGCTTCATACCTACCCGGGAGCTGCCCATTGGTTTATGGAATCTGACCGTCCCGAATATGATCCAGAATCGGCCAAATTAGCCTGGGACCGCACGTTTGAGTTTTTGGATACCTCATTGCGAGCTCATCGCGCTGAGCGGCGGACACCGTCCGGAGACGAAGCGTGAGCAAAGCAATTCCCAACTCGATCAAGAGATTGCTTCGGG
>DATHRQ010000481.1:0-4450 GCA_035465095.1 Anaerolineales bacterium
TAATCTTGACTTAATACTTCCTCAACCGCAGCACCAATCTTGTCACCCCCAGCGCCGCCAGCAATATCAACCCCACTGCCACCTCGAGCGCCAGCCTTCTAACCTGGATCACCGCGCTCAGATACGCCAATCCCCCGCCCAACAAAGCGACGATACCCACGCGCGCCAGATGACGGCGCTCCATGCCCTGGATGTCGTCCGTCGGCGCGGCGAAGCGTAATCTTTGCGCAAAATCGGACAGGTCCCAGCCGAGCAGGCCGCCGAGCGCCCCAAGCAGCATCCACACCGTGGGGAATTCGCGCCAAACACCGTATCCCGCTGCGATGACAGCCAGGAACAGCGCCAGGGAAGAAAACCAATAATACCTTTTCCAGTGCGCTGCCAGCCACACGATGCCTAACAAAATGATCCACGGCACGAGCACACCGAGTCCGCCCTGTGCATATCCAAGTGCCAGCGAGGCAGCGCCAACGAGGATGCTGATTGTCATTGCGATGATCGTCATTCAGACTCCAAACATTTGTGGTCTCGATACGGCGGCGATGGTCGAGTAGTCCCATAGGGACATATCGAGACCCGCCGTCTACTCGACCACCGGAACACTACCTTCCCACCGACCTCAACCACCCGGGCGGACGGCTCAATTTGCGTTTCACAACCTGATCGAACGGATCATTGACATCCCATTCCAGTATCTGGATGCCTGCATGCTGCACCTTTTGCAGCAAGATACTCCGCTCCATGGCGATCACGCGCGCAGCCAGATCCACGTTACGGCTGTGCAGCAAGTAGGACAACTCGAATTTGACCGGGTCCGGGCTGACGACCAGCACCTGGTATCCCTGTGCGCGCAGTTGCACTAGCGGCATAATGTCATCGTCTGTCAAAGGCGAAACCAAAACGATCTGCGATTCGGGCGGGAACAGGCGCGTCGGCAAATGGGCAAAATCGGTAAACACCTCGCTTCCGCCGGGTGCGGCGTTCGCCAAGGCATGCATAATGCGCTCGCGCTGCACTTTTCCGTAACCCGGGATCGTCCAGCTCAAAAATGTGGCATACACCAGCATGCCCACGCGGTTGCCCTGGTTCAATAATGCATCTGCCAGAGCGGCTGCGGCCTGCACCGAATGCTCGAACAGGGAATGGTCTTCTGCAAACGAATTCGTACGGATGCGCCCATCCAGCACAATGCCCACATCCGCCACGCGCTCCTGCTGAAATTCGTTCGAGTACAACGTTTCTTCATGGCGGGCAGACGCGCGCCAATTGATGACGCGCGGCGAATCACCGGGCTGATAGTTACGCAGGCCGTAAAACTCCGTCCCTGAACCGCCGGCCCGCGCGGGAATGGCTCCAGCGTAGACCTTGGTACGGCGCGGACGGATCGTCACATTCCGCAGACGCATGACCGTCGGAAAAATGAGTAACTGCCCTCTCGATTCAACCCGGACCTCATGGCGGGTCACTGCCAAAGATTCATTTGCCCTGACCCGCACCTCTTCGAACTCATACCCGCCGCGCGGACCCGATACCGTATAACTAAACGTGTAGGTCCCGTTTTTCGGAAGCCGGATCAAATGTCGGCTGTGTGCGAGGCGTTGTCCTGAGCTTGTCGAAGGGCGGACGTTTAATCCTGCGGGAACGATATCCTCGATCAAAGCCTCATCCAAATGTGAACCGAGGTTCTCGATCGTCACCGTCACAACCACATCTGCATTTGGCGCAGCGCGTTCCATGCTCAGTTGTCGCGTGGCTTGCAGCTTGATCTTATACGGCAGGAACAAAAAGCCGGTCAGCATATAGATCACGAACGGGAGCGCAAGCGCGATCATATCGCCGATCACCAGCGTCACGCCCGCGACCAAAAGTACGCCAGTTATAAGACCGAGAAGTAATGAGCGGGAAATTATTTTATGACCGGCACCGGCGTTCTCAGCACCGCCTCCTTGACGACATCATCTGTAACCGAGCTGGACATCCAATATTCCGGCTGGAGGATGACGCGATGGCCCAGGACCGGCATGGCGAAACGCTTGATGTCATCTGGCGTGATGTACTCGCGCCCATCCAGCGCGGCGCTGGCCCGTGCTATTTTGAGAAAAGCCAGCGACCCGCGCGGGCTTGCGCCGACAGCCACACGGCGATCAGTACGCGTGGCGCCCACCAGCAGGGCAATATATTCCTCGAGATCGGCATCCACATGGACGGTTTCGACCATTTCACGCAGGCTGAGGATCTGTTTGGCCTTCGTAACCTGGCTCAACATAACCTCATCCTGTTGGCGCTCGCGGCGCCGACGCAGGATCAGCTTCTCCTCATCGAGGTTTGGATAGCCAACCTTGAGTTTCAGCATGAAACGGTCCAACTGCGCTTCGGGGAGTGGAAATGTGCCTTCGTATTCGATCGGGTTCTGTGTGGCAAGCACAAGGAAAGGTACAGGCAATGCGAGCGTTTCGCCCTCGATCGTCACCTGTCCCTCCTGCATGGCCTCCAGCAGCGCAGACTGCGTCTTGGGCGAGGCGCGGTTGATCTCGTCTGCCAGCACGATGTTGGCAAAGATCGGTCCCTTGCGGAGCTCGAATTTATTCTTAGTGCGATCAAAAATATAACCGCCGGTGATGTCCCCGGGCAGCAGGTCGGGAGTAAATTGAATGCGTCGGAACTGCAAGCCGAGCGCGGTGGCAAAACTGCGGGCGATCAGGGTCTTCCCCAACCCGGGGAAATCCTCGAGCAGGATGTGCCCGCCGGCCAGCATGGAGGCCATCATCATCTCGAGCAGGTCGCGCTTGCCAACCACGGCTCGCTCGACCTCCGCGATCACCTGTTTTCCTATCTTCGATACATCCGTAAAATCGGTCACGTTTGTCTCCACATGTTTATTTATTATCCACCTGCTTCTCAAGATATTCGATCACTTCCTGCATATCGTGGTCCATGGGGGTACTGATCGTTTGGGAAATGTATCGATTTTTTTGAGGGTAATCCGCGAATGAGCCCTGCAGCCCCGCTTCAAGGTAAGACCGAACGCCGGCATTCGGATTCCAATCGGGACCAGCCAACGGGTCGAAAAGGGCGCGTTCTCTTCCCGTCTCACGCTGGGACAGGATCTGATGTGCGATCCTGCCGATACGGTTCGCGATCATCCATTTGTAATAAACTCCGCGGTCGGCTTTTTCCATCGCATCTGCAAGAGTTTCAATCTGGCCTGTGGCATTTTCGATTTCAGGCGGTGGTCTTTTTTTCCTTCGCGTCTGCGGAACGAGGCCGCGCAGCACAATAAACAGAACGAGTATGGAGGCAATGCTCCACCACAAGGATTGATGCACCGAACGGTAGACCAGCCCCAGCAGCCAAAACACATATGCAGCCGGGACGATGATTGCAGCAAACACGGCGTCTCTTAGCGGGAAGGCCAAAATCAGGGAGACGACCACGATCCCAAGGATGATAAGTGTGCGCCGCATCACACCGGCTCTCCGCAATACTGCAGAATGGATGTCAGGCAGACCACCGCTTCGTTGATCTCCTTCGGCCCGGCTTTGCGGCCTCCATAGCGAACGCTTTCGAAAAGCCGGGTCAGTTTTTTGACGGCGTGCCCCGGCAAACCCGAACGTTCCAAACTTGCAGCAAATTCAGCGGGAGTTACAGACATCCCCCTATGCATATTCTTTTTATCGGCAACCACATCGCTCATACGTGAATAACACTTCAGGATGACATCCGTGGAATCCCCCCCGTCGTTCAGATCCTTCAACGATGCACGGGCGATCCGTGCCAAATTTTCCAGGGTTTTACTGGACCCGGATGGAAACCTTCTTTTCCACACCAGGTACGCCCTCCAAAGGATAAAACCCATAACAAGCACGATCAACACACAGAACATATAGGACAAAAGAGGCGTCTGCTGCGGAGGTGTAAATATGGCGGGCGGCAACTCCAGCGCTTCTTCGCCCGTCCCTGCGGGCGCCAGTTCGTTGAGCATACCCGGGTTGAAAATGGTCAGCAAATTGGAATAGTTTCTCAGGACGTACATCAAAACCCAATAGGTGAGCGCCAGGCGAAAAAGAAGACGCAGGAAACGTTTGCGCGCTTCTGCAGAGATCAGCAAACTCACAAGTCCTGAAAGGACCAAAAGCGAGACGAAAAGCCCGATCTGCAGCTCGCTTGAAATTCGGATCAACGGACGAATGGGTGCGCCATCCCCTCCACCAGCGGACGTGGACGCGTCTTCCACCCACCCGACAGGCTGGGGAGCGCTGAACGAAACATTCCTCAGGCTGACAGAAAGCACCGTCAATGCCCCCAACGCGAGGATGGCAAGCAAAACGATCAGGGGTTTCTTTTCCAACAAGGAACGCATAGAGAGAATGGAATTTTACCATCGCAGCGGCCAGCCCGAACCCCTCTACAGGAGGAGGCAGGCAGATAAATTCTGCAATGATATACTTCC
>DATHRQ010000482.1:0-11831 GCA_035465095.1 Anaerolineales bacterium
TCTGTTTGTGTTGAAAAGCCTCATCTGAATAATTGGTGATCTGGTAATAATCGCCCCATTCCGTGCCGGCAGGCTTCCATTGTAATTTCTTCACTGTTGATTCGAGATTTTCGATCAACCCCAGCAGCCCCTGTTTGTTCATTTTGCCTGAACTGTTCGCTGGCGGGTCTGACGGATTGGCGGCTTGTTTCTGCAGGCGTGCATGAAAATGGATGTGAGTGACCAGGCCAAAATTAAGTCTGGAACGATACGGCAAAAGGCGGGAGGCGAGATCAAGCGGCACACCATCGATGTAGACCTGCAAAAGCTGCCCCAAACGGACATCCTTGTGAGCCATCAATGCCAGCGGCGCCAGAAAGTGTTGACAAAACTGGCGATATGCCGCCCACGGTTCGCCTTCCTTGTAGATGTCAAAGGAGAGCGTGTCGATCAAAACCGCCCTGCCGCGCACAAACTGCATATTATATGCTGAGGCGTCCTTAAGGGTCATCCCTGCCTTGAGCGCACGCTTCTGAATGGAGAGCGTGTTCAGAGCAGCTTCCTTCAGCAGGCCGAAGGGCCACTCATAGGGATGGGAGATGAAGGAGATATATTCCGGCTGTATCACCTTGAACGCATCGGCAGGCTCGATAGGCGGCACATCCGATTCTTCGTGAGAGATAAGAAGCCCGGCTTTGGTCAGATTGGCATATAAACCGGAGTCCATCAGCATGGCATATTCAGACGCATACGACTGGTTGACTTGACGGTAAAGCCGGCCATCCTGTTTGAAAATGAAGCCGCTTGGGTCGCGAAACGACGATGCCAGACGGGCCTTATTCATCATCTTCCGAATCTTCCTCCGAAGCATCCCTACCCTTAAAAAGTGATTTGACCCTCGCCCATTGTGTGCGCAGGACAACCCCCACGCCAAGGATCGCAGCCAGGATTAACTGCAATAACATCGAACCTGAACCGGGGTCCAGGTATAGATCGGGACTGGCCAGGGCAGACAACAACTGAGAAGCAAACATGTTCATATTCCTCCGAAAATATTTTTAACTATGTACAAAACTGGGATATGATAACTTATAACTCAGTATCATCCAATTTCGTTTCAAGGCCTAATTCTATCAACAAATCCCCCTAATGAACTCAGTCGGTGGGGCAATCGTTTGAAATTTCCTTAAAATCATATGGTGTTTCAAAACCAACAGAATAACTGCGGTCGGGGAGGGGAGGCAGAGATGTGCCGAAATATGTATTAAATATGATGCGGAAATTGTTTACCGGGGATAGGAAAGAATGCAATTCAGGCTGAGGTTCAGGGAAATAATAGGCATTCAGAATGTCCAACTGTTTCTCCATTTCCACAAAACGCGGACCGTGGTCGCCCTGTAAGATAATGATTGGAGGCTGTTGGGAGTTCGCAAGAATGGCATCCAACACTTGCGGCATACGGGAATTAAGGTATTTCACCTGGTTGATATAACCGGTCTTATATTCATCTTCAATATAATATGATTCGCTGCCCTCATAATGCGGCGGGACGATCTCCAGGTCACCATTCGGGCCGATAACAAACGGCGGATGAGGAATCGTTAGATGGGCAAACACGAATTTCGGTCCCGCAATCGAGGGGATTTTTTCCAACTCATCCAACACATGAATTGAAAGATCATGTTTTCGCCGGTCGGCCGTTAACCTGTACTCATCGAGCAGGCCCAACTCAAAAAACACGGCCGTGAACGAATTTCTGAGCAGCAAATTTTCAAAGTCAGTGATTCCGCTTGAACGCAGCCGATAGTAATGATCTGCATCTTGAAGCTCGGTCCATCTGTAGCCGGTTTCGAATGCCACGGTTTTATATCCCAGGCCTTTCAAGGTCTGTTCCACAGCGTTATTTTGGATCAAATGCCACAGGACGGTTGAGTTTTTGCTTTGAGAGGCAACCACGTCATCGATATCGGTAAGATAATTGATATTCAATGCTGAAGAAAGTGAAAATGCAGTACTGGGATAATTACTTTGGCTGCACTCTGCCACATAAAAGCCCATATCCTGTAATTCCTGCAAAAACATGGAATCGTCATGAGCAAACTCATCGAACAGCACATCGCGGCGGCCATACATATCGAGGATAATAAAGTAAATGTCCGGGTATGATTCGTTCGACTGCGTTGGAAGGGAAATTTCAGGCGGTGAAACCTGGCGGCTGGTCTGCCAGGCCCGATATCGATGGGATGCGATTTGAAGTGCCGGCAGCACAAGGAGGGCAACCGCCATGACAGAAAGGAACGACGACAGGATAGAGATACCCTTGGATGCCTTTTGAATACCCCAGGCCAGCAACAGGAAAACGCCCAGCCAGATAATCATGAAGTAGGTATGGCGGCCAATGATGAGGCCGTTCACTTCCAGGCCTCTTACATAGCCAAAGAAATGTCCGTAAAAGAAAAAACCAAACAGGAATAAGACCGTAAATACCCCTGCTTTGCTTAAATCACGATACAACGCATGAAAAAGCAAAACCAACGTCACGGAAACGAGACCGCTCACCCACAGCGCGCGATAGGCAGCGCTGGCTTCCACCTCGCCCAGGTTGCGGGCCAGCAATGTGACCGTGGGGTAAACGGCAAAAAGGAGCGTATACCAGGGATATTCTTTAATACGTCCGCCCAATTTTTGACTGTTCATGAATATCGCTTCAATTTATCCCATAACTGATCCCACGGCAGACGGGTGCCTCGGCAGACGAATATATTCGGCGGATCACGCAGATCGTTTTCAACACCATACTGATTCGTGATCGTCCCTGCAACCGCACACTCATCGAACAAGGAATCCACATTTTCCTGCGTAAACCCAACGACGATCAACGTCTCTGGCGGCGGATTCCCATATCCGCGCAAAAAGAACGTATTCGAACCGCTGATGGCTTTCGGCAGGCCAAACTCACCGCCATACAGGCTCAGCGCAGCGGCTTCGTCGTTTTCACCGGCAAGGATGCCCGCACGTGACCTTTCATCGGCAGGCAGGTCTTCGTAAATTACCGCGACAGTTGCGATCATTTCATGCCAGCCGATCTGTTCCGTGAAAATGTCGTGCACTTCGCTGGTGACCTCCCAAAGCGGAGAATTGATCGGCGCGATTGGCAGGGATAGCGCGCCACCGATGACAACACCGATAAGTATAAAGACCCAGGTCGCTGCCAAAGCGATGCGTGCCTTTTGCGCGGATAATTTACCCAGCCAGCCCTGCCAGGCGACCGCGCCCGCTGCAAACAGCATGGGATAAGCCGATGCCTGATAATACGAACGCCCCTGCGTAAAGAGATAGATCAAAAACGGAATGATGTACATCCAACCGATCATGCGATAACGTCTGGCGTTTTGATTCCTGAACAAATAGATCAGCCCCGCGATCCATAACGGGACAACGAATGGATTGGACGACAAAAGAAACTGCTCCATTACATAATCGTCGGTGCGGCCAATCGCCACATCGCGCGCATGAATGCTGGAGAGAAACTCCAGTGAAACGAAATTGTGTTGGATTTGCCAGGTCAAGTTTGGCAGGAAGATCAATACCGATAAAGCGGCTCCGCCCCACAGCCAGGGGCTTCGCAGGTAGCGCCGCGCGTCGGTTAATAACACGCCGCCAACCACGCCTGCAGCGAAGAAGACCATTGTATATTTGGTCATCATCCCCAGGCCGATGGCCGCGCCGATCGCGAGCCACCAGCGCGGGTCTTCTGATTTCAGCAGGCGGATCACAAAATATGCGATCAACACGCTCCAAAAAAAGTCGAACGTAACGTATTGGATCAAAGACCCCAGAATCAAAGCGAAAGGAGCGATCGCTGCCGCGATTGCGGCCACAATCTGTGCCCTCCTGTCTCCTCCAAGTTCGCGCGCCATCAAGCCTGTTAACACAAGCACGATTCCCTGGGATAAGGCAGAAAACGTCCGTGCGCCAACGAGGGATAAGCCGAACAAGGTCAATTCGATGCGCGCGAGGAACGGCGTCAACGGCGGATATTCGACAAAGCCCCAATCGAGATGATAGGCGTTATCCAGCACCACCAGTTCGTCCTGATGAAATCCGTACTGGTGGTTGGTGAACATGTGGAGTAAAAATAATGCCAATCCCATTAATAACAAAATATTAGTATCTGTGAAAAACGTCTTCGATTCGGATTTGTTCATAAGTGACTACCAATCGTTATCTGTTTCGTATCCCAATCTTATCAACAATTCCCCGGCAGCGTCCTTGAAGATATTCCTGTGTTCGTCTGTGAAATATTTCTTCCATTCGCCCGTCTTCCCCGAGCGAAAGGTCGGGGACTTGGCCGGGTCGATGGCGGATTCGAGGGATTCGAGAATCAGGTTTCGGGGAGAACGAAGCGGGACGCGAGCCAGGAAGTGGTCGATGATGCGGTTCAGAGTCTGGACCCGGTCCTGGATCAGCCCTTCAAAATGGATCGTCAACACTTCGGGCTGATCCAACCAACCCAAGTACGGAGCGAAGCGTTCAGCGATGTTTGGGAATTCGACCTCCGCATCTGGCCGTCCCAAAATACTGACCTTGAGCCGCGCATCGAAATCGGGCAGGGACCTATAGTAATCGTGATGCACGTGGCGTGACTCCATCTCGGTGACGTAGAAGACATGCGAAACGACCACATCGCGCGGATCGCGAAAGATGAAGTAGGGAATGAAGTTGGTCGAGGTAACGCGGGCAATGGCCTCAGGCCGGGCAAACAGATGCGCCGAGGCCACGTCGCGCGGACGGAGCGAATCGAGCCAATAAAGCGCCTCCTCGGGCACGCGCTTGGCACCGCTTTCACCTTCGTATTCGGCGTAAAAGGAATGGAGGCGATTGGCATACGGCGCAACATTCGAGAAGCCGAGCAATATCTGGTCGAGCAAATGCGTTCCGCTTTTAGGAAAGGAGATTCCGAGGAGAGCGGGAAAGTCTTCGGGCTGCGACGAAAAACGAGTCCGTTGTAGTGCTTTTTCGGTTTGGTATAGAATCGAGCGCAGCGATGTCTTCAAGGACATGCGAGTATTTAACCACAGAATATAATGTTATGTCACCCTGAGCCTTGTCCTGAGCATAGCGAAGGAACTGGCGAAGGGTCACCGCTGTGAAGCGGCAGGATTCTTCGTGTTGACAAGCACCACTCAGAATGACATATTATGGTTATATAATTACAGAACATGAAAACCACCATCTTCAATACCCCCATTCTCAGCACACTGTTCCACTACGAAGCACGGATCATCATGCGTCTGTTCGGCTGGCGCGTGGATGGGAAATTTCCTGACCTGCCAAAATTCATATTGATCGGCGCGCCGCATACATCGAACTGGGATTTTTTGCTTTTCCTCGGTGTGATCTTCACCTTACGGGCCGAGGCGCGCTATATTGCAAAAGCGGAAATATTCCGCTGGCCGTTGATAGGACGGTTCTTTTATTACAGCGGCGGCTACCCCGTTGACCGCAGGAAATCCACGGGGTTGGTGGGACAAATGGTGGAGGCCATTAAGGCCGCAGATAAATTCATTCTGACCATCGCCCCGGAGGGGACACGCCATTACGTCAGCGACTGGAAACGCGGTTTTTATCACATCGCCAAGGGCGCAGGGATTCCCATCGTAATGGCACAGGTGGACGGCAAAAACAAGACCGTATGTATTTTGAAAGATGCGTTTTATCCCACCGGCGACATCGAAGCGGACATGAAAGCGATCAAGGGAAAGTTTAAGGGTGTGTCGGGAATCAAGCCACGCAGGAAATATATTACGCTGGAGAGATAGATTTCAATTCAAAATCAATCATGGATTTATCCTGCGGGCAGGAGGAGTATATTTTAAACTGGTGGTTTCGATACGCCCTCCGGGCTACTCAACCACCGGATTTCTTTTTTAGTTCGCATCAGCCAGCGCCTGCTTGAATTCGTCCAACGCCTGAACGGGGGTGGGATCCACTTCGTACCACATGGCAAGATAATAAGCCATGTAATCACCAAATAAGATCAGTGTCCACATGTGCGCGAGTGGGGTATTTCCGCGCCCATCGACGTGGTCGGTATTCATGCCCTCGAGCATGAAGACCTGGCGGGTCATATCCGAGCGCAATCGGTTACGCGGATGATCCGAATCAGCACGCAGGAAGAGGCTGATGGTGTGGGCGTTGAGCGTCTCCTGATGGTTAGCCGTACCAGCCAAGGTATTGTGGTCTGCTTCGGGGAGGAATTCGAAGTTCGCGCCTGCCTTGGCGAATAAATTCAACTGTCCCTTCCAGCGGCGGGCGACCGGCGCCAACAAACCAGAGCCGATGATCGTGATCCAGCGTCCCATCAATTGACCCGCATACCGCTTGGCAGGATTCTTCGCGGCGATCACATCCGCTTTCAAGTATGCCTGTGAGCGTTTCATCGCAGCGACCGCATCTTCGACCGCTTCCGTCTGGTCGGGGATAAGCCTCAATCGTTGGAACAGCGCCAGCATTAATCCGAACGAAAACCCGACTGCAGAGCGCGGCTGACCCGCATGATCGAACGTCCATACAGGGATGTCGTTTTCCCTGGCGCGTTTTTCCAGTTCGCCGCCCGTTGTTACAGCAATGACGCGGCACCCGGCTTTGCGGGCGGCCTCGAAGGCATCCAATGTCTCTTCGGTGTTCCCGGAATGCGACGAGCATATGACCAGTGTCTCATTGCCGCGCGCAAAGAGGGGCAAGCCATAATCTCGATGGACTGAAACAGGTACGGGTGAGATAGAGGCGCAGTAGGCGGCGAGCAGGTCGCCGCCGATGGCAGACCCGCCCATGCCGGCGATCAGGACCTGTTTGACGTCCGTCCAGTCCGGCAGGCCATGTTTCAAGCCGAGTTGATAGGCATATCCGAGTTGGTCAGGCAGGTTGTCGATTTCCCCGATCATGTTGTGTGCGTCAAGTTCTTTGAAGCGGTCAAGGTCGTCAAGGTTCATTTATTCTCCCAGAGTTAATTTGATGACTCGATTCTACAACAAAATAATGTTGAATTCTGCATCGAATTTGTCACGTTATTTGTTTGATATTTTAATGTATAGGGTACGCCTTTGTGCAATGATAGATATGCATGAGCGTTTTAGGCCTTAAAACCTGACGGTTCCGGCCTTATGGAGGCACCCATGTTCGGACAAAAAATTTTGAGCATGGTTTTATTGGCGGGAATGTTATTGGGGCAATCCCTTCCGAATGCATATGCCGCCACTTTTTGTGACCAGGCACAATTCGTATCAGACATAACGGTTCCAGACGGCACGGCGTTCGCGCCGGGCACTGCATTTACCAAAACGTGGAGATTTGCGAACGCCGGCACCTGCACGTGGACAACCTCCTACTCGCTGGTTCAATTTGGGGGAGACGCGATGGGTGCACCACTTTTGGTCAGCCTGCCTGTGAATGTTCCACCTGGGCAGACGATTGACGTTTCTATCAATTTGACCGCGCCAACCATCCCGGGTCACTATAAAGGTTTATGGAATTTCATCAATGCCTCGGGGATGCAATTTGGCATTGGCGATTCAGCTGCAAATGCATTCTGGGTGGATATCAACGTAATCGCGACTGATGCAGTCATCTATGATTTCGTCGCCAATGCGCCATACGCAAAGTGGAAGAGCGGGGCGGGCTATCTTCCCTACCCTGGCACAAGCGGTGACAGCCGCGGCTTTTCCTACCAGATCGAGAGACCGCACCTTGAAGATGATTCGTTCGATTCTTTACCGGGCCTGCTGACTGTC
This sequence comes from Anaerolineales bacterium, assembly GCA_035465095.1. Classification (GTDB taxonomy): domain Bacteria; phylum Chloroflexota; class Anaerolineae; order Anaerolineales; family Villigracilaceae; genus Defluviilinea. The sequence goes on from DATHRQ010000482.1 coordinate 7,773, forward strand.
CCGCAAAACAAATACAACGGATATATTCAGGCGACCTATCCCGAGCTCCAGATTCAACAGGGCGACAAGCTGCAAACGCTGGTCAATTGCGAGTTCGGCGCAACGGGTTGTTACGTAACGTTTCGGATTGATTACCTACTCCAAAGCGGAGCACAAAAAACTTTATGGCAATTCAAGGAAGCGTATGACAAACGCTTCTATCGCGCGAACATAGACCTGAGTCCGCTCGCGGGACAAAAAGTCCGATTCGTATTTATGCTGCTATCTACTGGGTTTGCAAGCAACGACCGTGCCATTTGGGGATCTCCTCGCATCGTCCGCGCGGGGACGGTACAACCACCGGCGCCTCCTGCGACCTTGACACCGCTCCCGCCTCTGACGCCAACTCAAACGCCCCTTGTGCCTCCACCTCCGACCATCGCGCCATCCGGCTGTGACCGGGCAACCTTCATCACGGATGTGAACGTCCCGGACGGAACGATATTTGCCCCCGGAGCGGCATTCTCGAAGACATGGCGCATCAAGAACAGCGGTTATTGCGCGTGGACCCGTGATTATAAGTTGATGTACTATAGCGGCGAGCAAATGGGTGCACCGACCTCGATCAATATGCCGTTGAATGTGTTCCCCGGCGAAACTGTCGATCTCACGGTCAACATGGTTGCACCAAATTCTCCCGGTGAATATCGTGGGTTTTGGATCTTTGCAAACGCCAATGGAACGATGTTCGGCATCGGCACGGATGCATCGAAACCGTTTTGGGTCGAGATCAACGTTACTGGAGGTTCACCGATTCCCCTGGGTTATGACTTTACGGCAAACGCATGTTCCGCCCAATGGAAGAGCGGCGCGGGTTATCTTCCCTGCCCCGGCACGGACGGTGATTCAAAGGGCTTTATGCTGATCCAAAACACAACAAAACTGGAGGATGGCTCCATTGGAGGGCCCGGTCTGCTTACCTTCCCGCAGTATAAATATAACGGCTATATTCAAGGCTATTACCCAACTTTTACTGTTCAGCCTGGCGACCGATTCCAAACCTCGGTTGGATGTGAATACGGGTCGAGCTGTTATGTGACGTTCATGCTCCAATACATGACGCCCAACGGCGGCATCTTTAATTTTTGGACGTGGCGTGAACAGAATCAGGGCAAGTACAGCAACATAGATATTGACCTGAGTCCATTGGCGGGAAAAAGCGTGCGCTTTATTCTCACACTCCTTGCAACTGGATATGCCTCGAATGATCGTGCTGTTTGGGGATCGCCGCGCATCTTCCGCGAGGGAGGGGCGCTGCCAACCATAACTCCCGTCCCGCCGACGGGTACCCCGACACCCTCAACCGGCGATTGGCCAACATACACCAACTCCACATATGGCTTCCAATTCAAGTATCCACCACAGGCACAGATATACAACCAATTTCCTGAATCGTTACTAATGAACCTGCCGATCATCCCGGGAACAAACCTTTCAGAAAAATATTTGCAAACGACCGTTACACAAAATTCTGAGATTTGCCAGAGCCCGTTGCCACAACCTCCAAACGGGACATCCGAGACGGTGACCATCAACGGTATAACCTTCCTCAAACAAACTGGCGGAGATGCCGGTGCTGGGAATTTCCATGATTGGGTCGTCTATTCCACATCCAGGGACAATACCTGCGTGAGCATGAGCTTCATATTGCATTACCTGAATGCTGGTACTTCCGATCCACCCCAGCCTGAATTTGACCGGGCGGCCGAGTCGGCCGTGTTTACGCAGATGATGTCCACGTTTACATGGCTGGCATTGCCGTCCACATCCACGCCGACACTCATTCCTGCCACAGCAACGCCCATACCGCCTACGCTGCCATCCACACCCGGAACAGTGGTCAATTCGCCCAACATCAGTTCGCTGCACATGATCGATGCAGGCAACGGGTGGGCCAACAGCGATTCGTATCTCCTGCGAACAACAAATGGTGGAGGGACGTGGTATAGCGTTTTGCCCAATATTTCTGAAAAAATAACAGGCGGCTTTTTCTCAAATATCAACACAAGCTGGGTGATAACCAGCTCTTTACAGGGAGGACAGACGGGCCCCGGTTCGCTATATCGCACAACGAACGGTGGTCTCAACTGGACGCGTTACGATGTTCCGTTCAATGATGGTTACATCCAATTCCTGGACAATACCGGCTATGTTCTCCAGGTCACCGGTGCTGCCACGAGCAAACAATCCGTTATTTTGTATAAATCGACGGATGGTGGCGCGACCTGGACGACACAGTATTACAATGACCCCACCATACCCGGTTACAACTCAAGCCTGCCTCTTGCCGGACACAAAAATGGCATGACATTCATTAATGGTTCCACAGGCTGGGTGGGCGGCGAATCACCGCTAAGCGGTTCCATTTACCTCTATAAAACATCCGATAACGGTTTAAACTGGATGAAGCAGGACCTTCCCGTACCGGCCGGTTACGAGAACGCCTACATGGCCACTGTAGAGCCGAAATTCTTCGATCCCAACAATGGCATCCTGCCGGTCTGGATGAGCGTCGACGTTGGCGCGCGTGACCTGTATCTCTATGTAACACACGATGGCGGTAACACATGGACACCTTCTTCGGGTTTCGCACGCAATGCACAACATACAGACATCGTCTCACTGAGCAGCACGATCAGTTGGGATTGGGCTAATTTGTTCCATGTAACTAACAACGGCGGCGCCAATTGGACAACTATCACTCCCAACATCAACTTCGGCGATGACTTCCGCGGATTGGATTTCGTCTCAGCGACAACTGGATGGGTTTTCTTGAAACATCCGGATAATTCCACCTCGCTATACCGCACCGCCGATGGCGGTTCAACCTGGACCCTGCTCTCTGGCAGCGGCAATCCAACACCAACTAACACCCCATCAGTCACCCAGACACTTTCCCATGATGCCTTCTGTGCTGACACACGTGTTCCATTGTTGATCGCTCAACTCAAGGCAGGCGCCAATCAATCGAACGGAAGTTTGATCTCTACTCTTGTCAGCCCCACACACGGATTGGACGTGCGCTTGTGGGCATATGCAGAGCCGGTCAATTTCAACGCGGCGGGTGTAAGCAATATGTTCTCAGACACCACGATCTATAACTGGGGCGGTGGTCCAAGCGGGATTCCTGATACAGGCACATTCAAGGATGTGATCCAACCCAAACTCCTGGAAGTCTTGAACGCGCCGAACATGGAAATATATTGTGACTCGCTTGATAAAGCCTACCCGCTTTCAAATCCCTGGCCCTATCCAAATATCCGTTACTACAACCTTTATAAACCAGGCACACCGGGTACCGAATTGGACTTCCGCACCTGGCTGATCGGGTTCGAATACATCAACGGGGAGCCTTATCTGCATAGCATGGTGACGATCATTTGGGAGCCTTGATCCAAAATGCTCCTGCATGGGCTAAGCCCATGCAGGAGCATTGCAATGACTGAATAAACAAACTACACCGCGTTCTTGATGAATTTCGTCAGGTCTTTCTTCATCTTTTTAAGAGACGGCAGGTGGATGTACATCATGTGCCCAGCCTCGTAGTAATCCATGGTGATGTTCTTTTGCAGACTCTTGTGCAGGCCAAGATGGCTGAAGGTGTATTCGGTTGCGAAGTAGGGTGTGCCAAGATCGAAATACCCGTTGCCAACATAGACTTTCAAGTGCGGATTATAGGTCATCGCCTGGCGCATGGTTTCGGCAACATTGAGGTATCGATTCTCGAACACGGAATACGACCAGGGCCAGACCTTACCGTTCAATATCTCATAGGGCAGGTCTGATTCGAACTTCAACTCGGCGCGGATGTAATCGTAAAGGGCTGCGGTGTAGGGCCCCATGACGTTTGTGAGCAGCGGATCGAATTCCGGCCTTTCCGTCACGCCGAGACGGTCAAGCCCCAAAAAGCGGCTGTCGAGCCGTCCGACGGTTTGTCCGCGGTCACGCAACAGTGCCTTGAAGAAATGCTGGTCGACGATCCGCAGGTTTGTGCGCTCGATGAAATCGGCTGAAAGGCCG
>DATHRQ010000483.1:0-5227 GCA_035465095.1 Anaerolineales bacterium
TAAAGCGCGCGCAAGATGGAGGCGCTGCTGCATTCCGCTGGAAAAGGTCTCGACGCGGTCTTCCCTGCGGTCAGCGAGTCCGACCAATTCCAAAAGTTCTGTGATTCGTTTTCCCGAGATGGCGTGGTCAATGGCATACAACTCGGCGAAATATTTCAGGTTATCCTCTGCAGACAAACGCCCATAAAGACCGCGCGCGCCGCCAAACGTGAAGCCGATGCGTTCGCGTACCTTCTGCGTTTCTTTCACCACATCGAAGCCCATGACTGAAACATTTCCGCTGGTGGGCAAAAGAATTGTCGCAAGTGTCTTGACCGTTGTTGTCTTGCCGGCACCGTTCGGCCCAAGCAGCCCGAACAGCTCTCCCTTGCGGACACTGAACGAAACATCATCCACGGCCACAGTGGTCTTTTTCTTGCCGCTCCAAAAACCAACGCGGGTGGTGAACTCTTTATGCAAAGACTGAACGTTAATCGCTTCGGAGCTCATGTATCATTCTCCTATTGCCAATCAAACCCACTTTAATCATAGCAGGACATCGAATAATATTTTATCAGCCTATTGTTCGTTCCATCCGCCTCAGGGATGGGATTCTCGCCCGCATTGACGATCACTTCAACCCCAAACTCCTTATTCCCTTTCAGATCGATCACCACCGTGAATTTAATATCGTCATCTGGATTGAGATTGAATATCTCCAAGTTGGTTGCGCCGAGTACGCCATTAAATTGTGTATCCCATTCTTCAAGGCTGTAGTGGCGCTGACCCAGGACAACAAAGACACCGACATCGAAGTGGCCAAACGTACGCGTGGACGCACTCCCGATGTTGCGGACAAAAAAGGTAAATTCCAGGATCGTGCCCTCATAATCCGGTCTGCAAAACGGACGGGTGATGGCGGTCACAGTCAGGTCTGGCAGCTGCCTGCTCGATACCAGTGTTGGGATAAGAGTTTGCGTAGGGACGGGCGTATTTGTCGGCGTGCTGGTCGGGGTCCGGGTTGGGCCGGGAGTATAGGTAGCAGGAGGGATGACCTCCGGCTGATAGCTGCCAATTGGAGGTGGAGGACTCGAAGTCGGTTGTATCGCTGTTGGAGTCGGGCTTTGGATCGACGGCGAAAATACAAACCCAAAGGCGAGGATGGTCACAAATGCGCCCATGATACCGACAATGGCAGCGATGGTTGGAATGGATTGTTTTGAATTCGAGTGGTTCGCCATTATGTCTTGAAAGGATATCAATGGTGCTGTTTCATATAACTATTCCCCCTGCTCCGTCAACACCTTTTGGAATGCACGCAGCAGATCGCCGCGCTGCTCGAATCCGCTTTCGCCGAGTTCGGAAAGGCAGATGTAGATCTGCTCGCGGCAACGATGCAGCAGTCCCGAAGTAAGCCGCGCCAGGGATTCCTGGCTGGCCTGGACCTCGTCCGCATCCATCCACTGGCGGCCTGGTTCCCATCCACGAGACAGCACGTGCGGATGTGTCAGAGGTTGAGACAAGCGCTCATACCAGCCACCCGAACCGACATCCAGCCAGAATTGGACGGTCACCGGACGGTTCATCATCAGGAACGTGTGAGCGGGTGCGACCAAAACAGCCTCTTTATCCTCTGACTGCCAGCCTTCGAGGTATGAAGCAGCGATGACGCCATCCTGTAACATGGAGATGTATTCGCGCCCCAAATCGCCAACACCACTTGTCCCTTCCATCGCCAAGCGGAACTTCTTGACCGACTCGACCAAACTCGCCGCCACACGGACAAAGTCGAAGTTGGAGTGGTAGCCATAACCCGGCTGCGCCAACACCTCGCCGAACAACTTACGCAGGAAATGATCGAGAGGCAGTTGATCGCCTTCGCGGTAAGCCAATATCCAGTCGCGTAAATTTGTATAGCGATTACCGATGCTGAAGGTGATGCGTTCCTGCACATCCGCTTTGATATTGTCGAATGGCGATAAACTCAAATCACGCTGACGATAGACGATCTCGATCAGCAGCTGCGCACGGACAAGGTCAAGCCCTTCGATGGAACTCATGAGCGCATACGCCACGTCAAATTTTGGCGGATGAATGCTCCAATGCGGGTGTGACAACGCGGCAAGTGTAATCAAAGATTGTGAGGCGGGCTCGTCGCGCAGCGAACGCGATGGTCGGTGGGAACGCCAGGGAATATTTCTAGCCTCCAGCCGATTTGTGATCGAAAAACGGAGTGCATCTGAGAGATACGGAGCCAGGATGACAATTTCAGAGGGCGGGGTTTGTGAATTGGATAGCAGCGATTCAATCTCGTCAACAACGATGTCCAGCAGTTCGGGATAGAAATGCGATTGGAGGATCTGGAATGCCTGCTCCCCTCCATTTTCATTCTTCGGTTGTGCTTCAAATTTAGGCAGAATCGCTTCACTCAACGAGTCGCTTAATTCCGCAATCTGCTCCGACATCACAAAACTCTCTTCCAGTTGTAGTTGTCCATCGCACAATTCACGCAATGACGCGCCAGTGTGCACGTCCGCGCCGAGGAAGTAACGGAAGCCTGCCTCCTCGTCGTAGATCAATAGCGCAGACTCAAAATCGGGCAGCCACGCGCGAATAATATCGTGTGCGCGCGGCCCATCTTCTTCCACGTTATCGTAGATCAAGTGGCGGTACGTGCGGACCAGATAATCATGAACTATTTCCTGCGGCCAGAGTACATTTGCAAAGACCTCAAGCTGTAACGAAAAATCCAGCAGGTTATGTTCAAGACAGTACTGCCGAAAAAGATTGGCACATTCCTGGGCGTCGGCATACACGCGCCGCTGGGCGGGGTCGCCGAAGTAGGATGAGTCAAGGCGTGAGCCGATCTCCGTGTGCGGAAAGCCGATCACAGCGGCTTTATTAAGATTATCGATGATCTGTGAATACAAACGGTTGCGGTCGATGGTGACGGATTCAAAATAACCTTCTTGTTCTACTAACGGGCGGACAAGATACGCCATGTAATATTGTGCAGTTTCGAGTGTGAGGAAGATCGGAGGTTGGTCGGGGTTTGCAAAGCCGGCCGCTTCACCGGCGATGGGCCAGAACAAGTCCACCATGCGCCGCGCCAGGCCGCCGATCGTGGCCGGCGTGACCTCGCCGCCTGCGCTTCGTTCGGGATTGTAAAGCAGATCGAGATACGGTTCCTGCAGCGTCCGCTGTGGGGTGAGCATCAGGATCGATTCGCCGGGCACACCTTGTGAGAGCAGGTAACGCATGCGTTCGACGCCGGCCGTGGTTTTACCGGTCCCGGCCGGGCCGGAGACGAAGAGTTTGCCGTCAAGGGGAGATTCGATAATCTGACGTTGAAGCGGATTGAGGTCGGGCATAAAGCGAGGTTAAGGTATGAAAGTCCTTTTGTCAACGGCTTGTATCCAAATCCTGCCCGCGCTATAATCTGGCAATGTCATTCCAAATCGGGTTAACGCTGTTCATTATCGCCGCTGCAGTGGTCCTGTTCTCCACCGAAAAACTGCGTGTGGATGTTATAGCCATGCTGGTATTGCTGACCCTGGCCCTGACCGGGCTGGTCACGCCGGAACAGGCCTTCTCAGGTTTTTCAAGCCCGGCAGTGATCACAGTCTGGGCCGTATATATCGTTTCAGGCGCGCTCTTCAAAACAGGCGTGACCGACATCATCGGCGAACGCATCACACGCCTGGCCGGCAGCAGTGAACCGCGTTTGATCGCAGTCATTATGATCGCGTGCGGGACCATGTCTGCCTTCATGAACAACATCGGTGCAACAGCTGTCATGCTGCCGGCGGTTGTGGGCATCTCACGCAAATCGGGCGTGCCGCTTTCGCGTCTGCTTATTCCCCTATCCTTCGCCTCTTTGATGGGCGGCAACATGACGCAGATCGGCACGCCGCCAAACATCCTTGCTTCCAGCATTCTGACGGAACGCGGACTCCAATCGTTCAATTTCTTTGATTTTACTCCGATGGGGATGATCGTATTCGCTACAGGTATCCTGTATATGGTCTTCATCGGGCGGCATCTGCTTCCCGCGCGAAAAAACGTGGAGGACAAACAGGCAGATACGCTGCGCGAATACATCACCGAACTGCGTGTGCTGCCCAACAGCATGCTCCTTGAAAAACCGCTCGCCGACCTTAACCTTTTAGAGAATTACGATATCAACATTCTGGGAATCATACGCGATGGCAGAAAGGTATCCCGCATTGAGGGCGCAACGACATTCGTGCAGGACGACACCCTGATCGTTTCAGGGGACGCACGATCCTTAATGGACGTTGTTGATAAATTGGGCGTGGCCATCGAAGCGGACACGCGCTTCAAATTATCGGACCTTGGGTCTGATTCCGTTCAAATATTCGAAGCCACGCTGATGCCGCGTTCGAGCATGAACGGCAAATCGCTGAAAGAGATCAATTTTCGTGATCACTACGACCTGACCGTGCTGGCGATCTGGCGGCATGGTGAGATCCTCGTTAAACGACTGGGTGACGTAAAACTTCAGATCGGCGACTCATTGCTTCTCAAAGGTCCCCGTCAACGCATCACAGATTTCCGGCAGAGCGATCCGTTCATCGTTTTGGAAGCGGTACAGGTCGAGAGCCAGAGACGAGGGAAGATACCTGTCATGCTCGCCATCATGGCATTGGTCCTCATACTGGCAACCATTACGAGGCTGCACATCTCAACCGCGCTTGTGATCGGATCGATGCTCAGTGTACTGCTGGGCGTACACAGCATGGATGAGGCCTATCAGGCAATCGAATGGAGGAGCGTGTTCCTGATCGCAGGGATGCTGCCATTGGGTATCGCGATGGAAACAACAGGTACGGCTCGATATCTCGCCAATGGAATCGTCGATTTCGCAGGCGGTTATGGCGTCATTGCCGTACTGGCCGGAATCTACATTCTTGCCGGTCTCATTACAGAACCCATGTCGAATGCGGCTGCCACCGTTCTGATGGTACCCATTGGAATCGATATTGCCTTGGGCCTGGGCGTCAATCCGCAGACATTCGTTCTCGCGATCGTGATCGGCGCCTCCACAAGTTTCCTGACGCCGGTTGGCCACCAGGCAAATGTGCTTGTCATGGGGCCGGGTGGGTATCGGTTCGGCGATTACACGCGTGTCGGGTGGCTGCTGAACGTATTTATACTTATAGCAACGATGATCTTCCTACCCGTTCTTTGGCCTTTGTAGGAATCAATTCCTCCTTTCTGTTGACAC
>DATHRQ010000484.1:0-5370 GCA_035465095.1 Anaerolineales bacterium
CCTGTCCTGTGGCGAAGATCAACGCCTGCTCAGCTTCTTCAAGGTGGCTCAACACGGATTCTGTCAATTCTTCCTTGTCCTGACCGTCCAGTAATTGTGCCATCAGGTAGACGTAACTAAAACGGTTAAAGACCTGTTTTACCTGGCGGTGGGTCTTTTGGTCGAATGCGGTGCGTGACCCCTGCGACAGGGTAATGAGCAATTTGAGTTTGCTGGTGTCGTTCCATTCGGCCGGCATCAGGTTATGAATATCGTTCGCGATCTGTCCCTTTTCACCGACAAGTCGTTCGCGGCGTTTCTCAAGCGCTTCGCCAGCCGCCTCCAATATCATATCCGCGGCATCGTCCCAGCCTGTGACATCGAACTTATCACCCAATGATTCGCCGACCCGGTTGGCAACCGAAGCGATCAGGCGTGAGGCGTATAACCCGGTCAACTGCCCGTTGACAAAATTCCTTATGAGTTCTTTTGCTTCCTCGGGATTTTCTTCGAACAGCCGCAATTGTTCGCCGTTAAGGCGAATTTGCAGGCCCATCAGTGCGTTTATCTCCTCCAGCATCTTTTGCGGGCGGGGTGTTTCCTCCAGATCGCGCATTCCGTCGAAGAAGGCGTCCAGCGTGTCAATTCGCGAATCGATCTGGTATTCAAGTGCCTCCTCTGTCCTGTCGATCAGGTCTTCGATGGCGCGCAGGTTATGTGCATTTTCAAGCTCGACGGCACGAGCGATCAGATCGTGAATGGCGGCTGCCCGTTCAGCGGGGGAATCGGTTTGGTCCAATTCTTCCAGCAGCAGAGTCAGGCCGAAGCTGGGGAAGAGGCGTTCGCCCGACATGAAAGGGGCCTGGATCTGGTCGAGCCATGCGATCAATTTCCACGGGCCTTCTTCGTCCTCCAATCCAACAGCTATGCGTGCCCGGATTTCCGATTCGAGCATGAGATTGACATCGTCGCTCAAATTTTCCTTTACAAAGATGCGGTCGCGCTGATTGTAGATCTGGTTGCGTTGTTTGTTGAGCACATCGTCATATTCGAGCAGGTGTTTGCGCACGTCAAAGTTCGCACCCTCCACGCGATGCTGAGAATTTTCGATGATATTGCCGACGAGGCGCACCTCAAGCGGCAGCGAATCGTCGACCTTGAGCGTTTGCATCAACCCGTTGACGCGGTCGCCGCCGAACAACCGCATGAGATCGTCCTCCAGCGACAGATAAAACCGCGACGAACCCGGGTCACCCTGACGTGCGGCACGCCCGCGGAGCTGATTGTCGATACGGCGTGCGTCGTGACGCTCTGAGCCAATTACGTGCAGGCCGCCCAGTTCCTTCACGCGTTCCATGTCGACAAAATACTGTAGAAACTGTTTGACTTCTGCATCATAGATTCCATACTTGGATGGGTCGATCTCTTTCAGCGCAACACGGCGTTCCTCATGCGTCATATCGAAGGGGTTATCATACCCAGCCTTGCCGAGTACACGATTAACCGAGGTGATAATTTCTTCTGCCAATTCACCGCCAAGTTTGATATCCACACCGCGGCCGGCCATGTTGGTGGCGATGGTCACTGCGCCGAACGCGCCCGCGTCAGCGATGATCTGCGATTCTTCCGTGTGTTTGCGGGCATTGAGCACCTGGTGTGAAACCCCGGTTTGTATGACCTTCTTGAGGCGGTCTGCGTCATGTTCTTCAAGCCTTAGGGTATCAAGCACAATGGAGAGGTTGGACGGGTCGTCGAGGCTTATGGTTGTCAACCCGAAGGGCTGGATGAACTTTCGGAGCATATCGGGTGAAATATTTTCGAGCGGTTCATTGAACTCTGCCAATTCGGGGATCAGGCGTCCGTCTTCCTCGCGGTCGTTGGCGTCCATCCATGCCCGTCGGACGAGGATAATTTGCATTAATCGGCGTACAGGATCGGGCTTGAGACGAAGCGAGAGCTGTTCGGAGGATTCGACCGAGGTCGTGCCGATCAGCATCGGCCGTCCGCGCACGTGCTGACGCACCACTTCGGTCACGATGGCGCGCAGTTTTGCTTCCGCAGTGCGGTAGATCACATCCGGGTAATCCTTGCGGCGATAGAACAGCGGAGTTTGCTGCGGGTCGTCGCGTTTTGCGAAGTATGAATAAGTGTATCCGTCATCGTCCTTTGCCTGGATTTCGATCAGGGGCGCATCGTTGCCAAAGGCCTGATATTCGAGATTGGGCGGAATGGGTGCGACCTCAAGCTGGTATATCTTGTCGAACTCTTCTGCTTCCGTCAGGGCGGTACCGGTCATGCCTGAAAGTTTTTGATACATGCGGAAATAATTCTGAATGGTGATGGTCGCGTACGTGACGTTTTCCGGCTCGATCCGCACGCCTTCCTTGGCCTCCACGGCCTGATGCAAGCCATCGCTCCATCTGCGTCCGGGCATGAGGCGGCCGGTGAAATCGTCCACGATCACGACCTTGCCGGCCTGTACGAGATATTCCTTGTTGCGCTTGAATAGGAATTGCGCCCGCAGAGCCTGCTCCAGATAACCGCGAATGCGCGCCTGCTCAGGTGTAACATCTTCGGGCCGGTCCGGGTCCATGAGCGGCTGGCCGATTATCTGTTCGACGCGCGCCAGCCCGATCTCCGTGATCGAAACGTTTCTGTCCTTTTCGTTCACTTCGTAATCTTCAGGGGAAAGCTGTTTTACGACATTGGCCATCCTGCCATACCATTCCAGGTCGCCTGACGAGGGCCCTGAAATGATGAGCGGCGTGCGCGCTTCATCGATCAGGACATTGTCCACCTCGTCGATGATGGCATAGTGATGCCCGCGCTGGACGCGTTCATCGAGGCGTGTGGTCATGTTATCGCGTAAATAATCGAAACCGAATTCTGAATTTGTCCCATAAGTGACGTCGGCGGCGTAGGCTTCGCTGCGGTCCACCATGCGCATGTGTTCCTGATCTTCATGCGGTGATTCGCGGTCAAAATCGACGATGAACGCCTTTTTACCGTTTTCAGTGACTGCCGCCATTTGCAAAACGCCGACCGAAAGCCCAAGCATGTGGAAGATGGGCGCCATCCAGCGCGCATCGCGGCGTGCCAGATAGTCGTTTACCGTGATAAGGTGAACGCCTTTTCCAAGCAGGGCGTTGAGGTAGATCGGCATTGTGGCCACCAGCGTTTTCCCCTCACCGGTACGCATCTCCGCGATCGAACCGCGATGCAGGATGACGCCGCCGATCAACTGGACATCAAAGTGCCGCAGGCCGAGCGTCCGTTTGGACACCTCGCGGACGACCGCGAACGCTTCAACCATTACCTCTTCCAACGCATCCTGCTCTGCTTTGAATTGTTCCTCCTCCGAAAGCCCATCCAAATTCCCAAGCGACTCGCGGACACGCGACCGGAACTCGTCTGTTTTGGCGCGCAGCTCGTCGTCACTCAGGGATTCGAATTGAGGCTCAAGGTCGTTGATCTGATTTACAACGTCGCTTAATTGTTCGATGGTCTTGCGGTTGGGGTCTCCCCCGAATATTTTGACAAAATTCTTCAGCATTCGGTACCTTTCGAAGCAAAATTATACTGCTTCTTGAATAATTCAATGAAAATGAGTGTAGCATGGGTTTGTTAGTGAAACATAAAAGCGGATGGCATCAACACCATCCGCTTTTTGAATTCGTTTATTGAACCCGATTACTTGTTGTTATTTTTCGTTTTTATTGGGTTCATTTGTCGGCTGTTTGGTCTGTCCCAAATGCAAACCGTTGTCATCGTTGGTGGGAGCCGGAGTCGGGGTGAAGGCAGGCTGTGAACCGCCGCTATCAGTTTGAACAGATGGAATGACTTCGGGAGGGATCAATGTTTCATTGACCGGTACTGAAATCGGAACTGTAACAGTTACATCGGGTATATCCATTGAAGGAATGGCAGTTGGAATGATATCCAGGGGTGAAATGTCTGCTGGAATTTCTACCTCTTCAACATTTGGGCCAAACAATGAATTGAAAAAGTCAACGATCTTTTCCCGATAGACGTATGCCACGGCACCTGCCTCTGCAAGGATCGCGATCACAAGCAAAGCTTCCAATACTTTCCCCATGGATACGCCGCCGATGCCTGCCGTTAAACCGCTTGATGAAGCAGTGGATGCTGTCGAGACTGTTTGTCCCGCACCGGTCAAGTTTGTGCTGCTGGCGCCAGCATTCAGCAGAGCCGCCATTGCCGCGGCCTGCCTGGTGAAGTTTCCGCGGCGCGATTCGATCATGTCTTGCGGATAGCTGTCATCCGAGTCCTTCAAATTTGAAAGGAGTTGAAGAACTTCCTTGTCGCTGATCCTGTTATTCATCGTTGTTATTCCTGCTCGTCTCCGATTTGATGTTCCAGGGCTTTTCGCAGTTTTGTGATTCCTCGGTTCTGTATGACTTTCACGTTATTGACTTCCTTGCCGACGATCTGCGCCGTTTCCTTGAGGCTGAAGTCCTCTATAAATCTCAGAATGATCACATGACGTTGGTCATCCGTGAGCTCGGAGTTCATGGCGGTTACCAGGGCCTCCATCAGGACTCGTTCCTCTATTTGAGAGTGCGTGGAAACCTCGCGCGCTTTGTCGTGCATGTTGACGGCAACTTCCAGCGGAGCGGAGTGTTTGTTATCGCGTGATCGGTCCACCACGAGGTGGTAGGCTGTCTGGTATAGATAGGAACGTAAATTTGTCCTTGGCCCCTTGCCCGCGGCAAATTGTTCGAGAAGTTGAGAAAACACATCGCCGACAATATTGTCCGCTTCGATCGGGTCGCGGCTCAGCCTTAGTACATATTTATAGATGGCTGGCGCATACTCGTCGAAGATCATGGTCAGAGCTTCTTCGTCGAGTTTTTGCGCGGCTTTTAAGAGCGTGACACCATTGTCAAGCATGGTGGTGCTCCACAGGGCCGGTTCTTAAATATAAGACGAGTTCGATGGTAAATAAGTTACTAATCATTGATGTTTTTGCCTGTTAAGTATACTATTATACTCCTTGCGGGTTGTCCAGAGTACTTCTTACTTAGTGGCCGTGAGTTCTGAACTTTGCCGCTTTGGATACAGAGTCGCATGTCGTTAATAAAACGATAAGGATTTCCGGGTAACATAATTCAATCTGCGAAGTCTACATTCTTAATGACTTGATATAATCCTGATGAGGAGCAATCTATGTTTTCGTCAATTGAAGGACCCGACCGACGTGAGGAAGAGAAGCGAATTCAAAACGAAGGGCGCCTTCCGCCTGGACAGTCACTCACACTCAAGTTTCCGGTTCTGCATTATGGGCCGGTCCCGCCGTTCAACCCGGCCACCTGGGATTTCCGGGTATGGGGTGAAGTTGATCAGGAAAAAACATGGACCTGGAATGAATTC
>DATHRQ010000485.1:0-1635 GCA_035465095.1 Anaerolineales bacterium
TTGGTCTGATGACGGCGGACAGACGTATCCATATCGCAGATTGGGCATCCAGGTGCCGACATTGGATGAGATGTTTCAGAAATTCCCAAACATGCGTTATGTCATCGAGATCAAGTTGACGGAAAGCCCGATCGACCAGCCCTTGTGCGACCTGATCCGCGAGTACAATATGCAGGACAAGGTCATGGTGGCCTCTTTCCATGACGAGGCCATGCAAAACTTTCGCAACACCTGTCCCGAGGTGGCCACGTCTGCATCACGCGGCGAGGTGACCAGATTGGTTTTGCTTGGTAAAATTCTATTGAGCGGATTCATTGTGCCGCAGTATCAAGCGGTTCAGCCGCCGTTCGACCCGAAAGAGTCTCTCAACATTCCGATCATGACCGAGCGTTTCATCCGCGAGGCGCACGCAAAAAATATCGCAGTTGAGCCGTGGACGGTGAATGACCCTGAACTGATGAAGCAATATATTGAATGGGGTGTGGACGGTATCATTACCGACAGACCGGATATGATGGTGGAAATATTGAATAAATAGTGTTCAAATTTTTTCTGGATTTTTATGGATGGAATTTATTTTCGTGTTACTTGAGGAGAAATAATGGCTGAAGCAGAAGAGAACAAGGTCGAGAGCAACAACAATACGGCTAGTTTGATGATCTCCTACTCGCGAAAGGATAAGGAGTTCGTCAGGCAGCTTTATGATGGCCTGGTGGAGCGGGGGTTTCCGCCCGGTAAGGACAGTATTTGGGTGGACTGGGAGGGTATTCCGCTGAGTGCAGATTGGATGGCTGAAATTACCAAGGGTATCCAGTCTGCGAACGCCTTTATCTTTGTGATCAGCCCTGATTCGGTTGCGTCGGAGGTTTGTAAAAGGGAGATCGAGATTGCAGTAGCGGCCAATAAGCGATTTATCCCGATTTTGTACCGTGAACCGGGCAAGGATGCCAAACTTCACGAGAAGATCTCGTCCCACAATTGGATATTCATCCATAACGAGGAAGAGTTGGAAAAGAATCTGCCAGCCCTGGTCGATGCGATCAATACCGACCTCGATTGGCTTGACCGTCATACCTATTATTACAATCGTGCAAATGAGTGGCAGGCTGCGGGCCGCAACGTTAGTTCACTGTTGCGTGGAAAAAATCTGGAGGATGCTGAATCCTTTATCAACGAAGGCGCTGCCGGCAAGGAGCCGGTGCTGACGCCTTTGCATATCGAATATGTGGAGGCCGCACGAAAAAATGCAGTGGCCGTCCGCCGCCGGAACAGGATCATCGCGGCGGTTGTCGGTGTGGCGCTGCTGGCCCTGTCCATTTTTGCGCTCATTCAGTGGGGTTTTGCCGAGGAGGAAAAAGTGCGGGCCGACGATCAAGCCAGCACCGCCGTTGCCAATCAATACATCGCCAACACGGCCGAGGCGGTCGCTGTCATCGCACAGGAGGAGGCAGAACGGAATGCGCGCGAGGCCAATGCACTTGCCCTGTCGGCAGAGGCCATCAACCAAAAGGACAGCGATACGCAGTTGAGTCTGATGCTGGCGCTTCTGTCGATCCAGGAAACGGCGCAGGATGATATCGTTCCTTTGTTGGAGTCGAAATCGGCTTTATTCTCCAGTTTGAACACGCCCAACGT
>DATHRQ010000486.1:0-10163 GCA_035465095.1 Anaerolineales bacterium
GTTTCGCCCCTCTTCCATGCTTCAAACTCTGCGACATCATTTCGCCAGGGTATGTTCGCAAGTGAATTATTGAACACGGTCTTCGAGACATGCGGGAAGTGATACAGGATCTGGATATAGAATTCGCGCCAGATCAGTTCACTCAACCAGACTTCAGCCCCTGCGCCTCTTTTCTCGGATATGGCCTGTTTCGCCGCGCTGACAGCCTGTCTCAACCCGAGCATCCCAAATCGGATGTAGGGGGATAACGACGATGTACCGTCCAAATCCATGCGGTTGCGGTGATCGGCGTAGGAATGGATCCTTCTGAAGGTAAACTCCTCCAGCCGAACCAGCGCCTCTTTTTCACCTACAGGAAACAGCGGATTGGATTCGAACGCTGGCAAATTTTCGTTTACCAGCTCGATCGGAGTATGGATCGTTTCAGGTGCCGGGAGGATGTTCAAATTTGCCGGAAGTTTTGATTTCCATACTTTTGAATAGGGTGTATAGACTGTATACGGAGTGCCATCCGCTTTGAGTACTGTGTTCGGGTGGTGGACAGTTTGTCCACTGATTAGGTGGAGGGGAAGGTGATGTTCGATCTCCAGGTCTCGTTTGCGGGCGTAGGGTGTGAAATCCTCTTCGGCGAAGATTTGGGCTGCGCCTGTTTCCTTCATCATTTGGTGCAAGACTTCGAGCGGCCAGCCCCTGCGGATTACAAGGTAGGAACCGCGCGCACGCAGATCCTTATCGAGGGCCTGCAGGCCTGCGTAGAGAAAATCCTTGCGGCGGGCGGAGGATGAGTCAAAAGCCGGGTCAATAACAAAGACCGGTAGAACAGAACCAACCTCAAGTGCGGCATGAAGCGCACTATTGTCTGTAAGTCTTATATCACGCCGAATCCACCAGATCGTATTCATGCCGGTTGTGGTGCGGGTAGTTGGGTATTTACCCAAGTGATCTTGGAGATCGAATGATCCGATACAAATCGTTCATTGATCCTTATCGAGATATCGCCTGTACGGTCGAGTTCAAGGCGGCCTGTATTGCCGTGGTTATCTTTCATATTCAGGAAACCAAACGCACGGATACGAGTGTTGCGGAGCAGAGATAACGCCAGTTCGCTTGTGATAAGGCCATCAAATTCGGCCATGTATTCACCAGATGTAAACTCGAATTTCGAGGGTGCAGGCATCCCCAGGCCGCGCAAGCCGACAGTTGTGCCAGTGATGGTTTCCGACCCTTTGAATGCATCGTTGTTGGGCATGATGGCTTGATAAGAGATATTATAGTGCGGTGATGTGCTTTCGAGTTTTGCGGCGACGATTGCACCTGTGACCGGATCTGCTTCGGTGACATTATCGCCTGCGCGATCGAAGGTGGGTTGATAATAGGCACGTCCAAAAGTTGTTGATGACGCTGCCGCATAGACTGATGCGTATTCGAGCGCCTTGACAGTTTGTTTTTCTGTCAGCGCTTCTGCGGCTTTAGCAAGCCATTCCGTTTTGTGCATACGGCGCACAATATATCCCAGCAATGTTATACCTTCGGGCGGTAATTCATAGCGGGTGGTTTCGATCAACATGGAGAACTCCTTCTTGTTGTTTTCATTCTATGTTTTCAAGCCATATATTAATGTTGAGCTTCAATCGTCTGATTCATGCTTTGCAATACTTCGAGAATTTCTTCGTTTGTCGGAATATCGCTCATACTGTGTCCATAATGAACAAAGCGCACTGTACCTGTTTTATCAATACTGACCTGGGCGGGCATTCGGCCAAATTTGAAGAGGCTGACCTCCTGTCCATAAAGTTTCAATACACTATGTTTTGGGTCTGGCAGCCCGATGAATGGCAGTTTATGGCTTTTCCAATAAAGCGAAAACGAAAAAGCACTTTCCGGGCCAAGCACAATGACTTCAGTATTCTGCGCTATGAATTTGTCGAAATCCTGGCGCAACTGCGCCATATGCCGTTGGCAGAATGGTCAGGTAAATCCACGGTTGAAGACCAATAAAACATTCTTTTTGCCCTGAAAATCCGACAGGCTGACTTCATTCCCTTTGAAATCCGTCAGGGTAAAGTCTGGAGCGGGCTTGTTTAATTCGATGAGACTCATGCCGGTATCACCAAAATAACGCCGAATACGATTTCAACACCAAGGCTGATAACGTTCGATGAGACAACAGATCCATCAAGGAACATGGATATAAGACGTACCAGTGCGATGACCAGGTACGTGATGCCAAGTATCAGATAGGCATCGGGTGAATTGAGCACCAACGGGATCGTACCTAATGCAATGAACACGCCGCCAAGTATCGAACGGATCTCTGTGATGCCGCGCCCGCCAACGGGCTGCAGACCAGTAAAGCCTGTGACCCCGGCTGGTTTGAACAAAGAGTATAAGCCTGTCAGGATGGTTGCGATGGCGGCGACTATATGCAAGATTTGAATAAACATAATTTTCCTTGTAGGGTGTTTTTAGAACCCGCGTCTTTGGCTTTGCCATGGAGCTGGTGCTCCAGTACGAAATTCTTCCACACTGGGACCATGAAGTTGTGCAAGCCTCCACGTTCCATATAAATAACTAAAGATCAACAACAGGATTGTTGCCGGCCAACCAGTTAATGTGTTGACCAATGTCAATTGATCGACTTCCTGCCCCTGATAAAGTGCCACCTGCCACCACAAACGAAGCGCGAAAAAGAGAACCCAGACCAGTGTGACTTCGGTGTAAGCAGGGCGCACCTGTTTATGCCAATACCATTCCAGAGGCCAACGGCGGGCAAGATAACTTGTCCATGCCACCATGGGTTTGCGAATGAGCAGGCTGACAATGGCAAGTGCGACTGTTATGCCGCCGTTGACAATTCCTGGGAGAAAATAACCTTCCGAACGCCCGAAGAGAACAGCGATTGCTATTGCAAAGCCGACACTACCGACCCCAGCTAGTGCATAGATCAGAGATTGTTTGCGATACAAACGCTGAATGCCGATCATGATAGCCGCTGTCAATGCTCCGATCATTGCGATCTGAAAATTTGCAAAGGTATTCAACAAAAGAAAGAGTATAGGCGGCAGGATGGCATCGAACAATCCGTCCTTACCCATCACAGAGCGGAACTCTTCCATCAGTTCGCCGGTTATTTTCCGAGTATCAGGCATGTTTTCCCAACCAGAAATTACGCCAGTCATCTTCGCTGTTTAATAAAGTGATGAAAACATAAAGGCTGCCAGCAAGAAAGCCTAGGGTCATCATCGCGACAGTCCATGCGATGGCAACGATCACGGATTTCTCACGGTAGAAAATCCAGCATGAGAACAATACGAAGCCGGTATATAGGTCTACAAGAGAGACGATGCCCCATGGCATGGCTGCCAGTTTACTGCCTTCGGCGAAGAAATCGCCAGCTGTGAATCCATTGAATAGTGCAATGGTCATGGCAATGATGCCGAGGATGGAAATAAGTTTTGCAGTGCGCATATTGTTCCTATGAGGCTTTTAATTTTTCCGTTTCAGCTTCAAGCCATTCGAAGATGGGCTGCCCTTGACCGTTGATGTTCTGGTCTACAGCCTGGGCATAGGCATCCATGAATTGGACGAGTTGTTCAGTGTTTGTGTTGTGAGAAGTGAGCAGTGTTCGCAGCCAGTCGATTTCTGCGGAGACGTGTGACATGTCACCCAGTTGTAGGGCGGCAGCGATGTGGTCGCCGAGGAAACCTATCCCTACCTTGATATCTTCCGGAGAGATGGCGAGCGGCTGAAGCAGGTCCTTGAAGGTCGATTCGATCTTTGTGCGGTTGAATGTGAAAGCCTGGTGTGCGGCAACGTGTTCCTGTGATGCGACTTTGGTGGCCCTGGGTATGCTTTTCGACTTCAATATTTTTTCGATCTCTCCAATGGCAGAGCCAAGTTCATTTCCGAGAAAGTAACCGGGGATGTAGTCGGTCATGTTGGGGCGCAGGATGAAGATGCGTCCACCGTAGGCGACAGGGATATCCTTGTTCGCCAGCGAGTGAGCGGCTTGTTGAAGTGTTGCGGCACTGACGAGATGTTGTGCGACTAGAAGAACCAGGTCCGCTTTGGTGTCCTTTATGGTGTCTATAAAACGGTCGGCAGGGACGTTTGCGCCGAGATAGACCACTTTATAACCGCGGCGCCGCAGGAAAAGGGAGATTAGGAGCGGTGTGAAAGTATGCCATTCATCCACCGGGCAGCCGACCAGGATGGTTTCTTTTCTGGTTGGGGCAGGTGCGGCGCTGAGCAGTGCGTCTAGGCGGCGCATGGCGAGGTTGGAAGCAAAGTGTTCCTGCTGCACGCTCAATTTGTTTTCGTACCAAAGTTCCCCGATCTCAGACATGCCCTTTTGGATGACCTGCGTGCAAACAGACTCAATGGGGAAGAGCGAAAAAGCCTGGTTGAGAACCTGTTCGGCTGCGAGCTCATCGAAATCTGTGCAGGCTTTGATCCACTCGGCGCGCAAGGTGTCGAGCGTTGAATCGGGGGCGGGGGGAGGAACTTCCAGGGGCGAGGCAGAATCGGTCGAAACAATATCAGCCAAGGGGTCCGAGCCGGAAGCGATCTGTTCGTTCCACAGGTCCACTGCGCGGGAGATCGAGAGCCCCTCCTGCTGTTTGGACATCAGCCATTTGATGATTTCGACATCGCGGTCGGAATAGAGGCGATGGCCGCCGGGGGTGCGTTGCGGGACGGGAAGTCCATAGCGGCGTTCCCAGGCGCGCAACGTGTCGGCGGCAATGCCTGTTTTGTTGAGTACGACTTTGATATTGTAGGCGGGGGCTTGGCTGATCGTCATGTTGTCTCCTGATATCTGAAATCAGGCGCGGGCAGCGGCAACTGCTTTGGCCATGTTTTGTACAGATATTGTACCCTTTTCCTTCAGGATACGCTCGGTTGTCAACCTTGCGGACAGGAGAACGATCGGCAGTCCCGTACCCGGATGTGTGGATGCGCCGGCGAAGTACATATTCTTGTATTTCTTGTGACGATTTTGCGGACGCAGGTAGCCGACCTGCCAAAAGTTGTGGCTCAAGCCGAAGGCCGAACCGTTGACGAGATTGAAGCGATCTTTCCATGTTTTGGGCTGATACACGATCTCGAACTTGATATGCTCTTTGAGATCATCCACGCCCATCTCTTTGGCGAGACGCTTGAAGACGGTTTCACGCGCGCGATTAACAAGCGCGTCCCAATCCTGTTCGCTGCGTGCGTCGAGATGCCCGACAGGCATTAATACATATAAAGTGTCCTGGCCTTCGGGTGCGGCAGCTGAGTCTGTGCGCTTGGGCGCATGGACGTAGAACGACGGCACATCGGGCAGGGTGTGGTCTTCGAAGATCTGGTCGAAGGAGGCTTTGTAATCGCCGCCCAGGAAGACGTTGTGATGTGCGATCTGTGGATACTCCTTGTCCACGCCCCAATAGAACATGATGGTGGAGCAGGTATAAAGCTTTTCGTCGAGCTTTTTGGCTTCCCTTTTATCGTGCAGGAGTTCCTTATAAATGTAGGGCAGATCTGCGTTGCCGACGAAGATATCCGCAATCATTGGTTTTCCATCTTCGAGAATAACACCGAGGACCTTCGTGCCGTTGGTTTCGAGCCGTTTGACGGGGGCGTTGTAGATGAATTTCACGCCCAGTTTCTCTGCCACATTAACAAGGGCTTGAATGCTGGCGTACATCCCGCCCATGGGGTACCAGACACCTTCCGCCAACTCCGTGTATTGCAGAAGCGAGTAGGTGGCTGGCGCATCGTAGGGGCTGAGACCCAGATACATATTCTGGAAAGTAAACGCGGCTTTGAGCCTTTCATCCTTGAAGAAGCGGCCAGTGTTCGTAAAGTGTTTTTTCAACGCCTTGAGCTGTACGATCAAAGGCAGGTTCTTCAAGCTGAGATATTCGAAGATGTTGTAGAAATTGCGCCCAACGAATTTTTCAAGTGAAATCTTATAGTGTTTGCTTCCTTCTGCAATATAGTCAAGGAAGCCTGTGAAGGCGGTCTTTTCCACGGCTTCCAGTTGCTCCTGCATCCTGCCGATATCGGAGGTCAGTTCCAGTTGCAGGCCGTCATCGAAGTGGACCTTATAGGTAGGGTCGATGCGGCGCAGGTCGAGGTGATCGCTCATGTTTTCGCCGAGAGAGGCAAAGGTTTCCTCCCAAACTTCAGGCATCAGAAACAGGGTCGGGCCAATGTCGAAGCGGTGACCGTCCTGTACGATCTGATTTGCACGTCCGCCGGGTGTGGCTTCCTTTTCGAGCACGGTCACGTCGTATCCATTTTTAGCGAGGCGGGCGGCAGTGGCTATTCCGCCGATCCCGGCGCCGATTACGATTGCTGTTGGTTTGTTCATATTTTCTTCCTTAGTTTTCCTCTCCCGTTATGGGAGAGGGGTTGGGGTGAGGTTTGTCGTTAGCGGGTATTATACCTATTGCACATAATTTGTCAAGGTGTAATTAAAATTAATCTTTACAAAACCTTGACAAATATGGCAAAATCCATATACTTGAGAACAACCTAACCTTGGAGGTATCGACATGCAAGCACAAGCCAACTGGGAAAACCGACTTCTTGCACTCGCAGGAAACATTCCACACCCGTCAACCCGCCCCTTCTTTTCCTACTGGGCTGGGGATGCAGCGCTCAGTATTGCGTATAAGCACGCGGAGCGCATCACAGCCCATCATTCAAAGTCCTTCTTTTTTGCATCGGGTCTACTGCCTGAAGAGAAACGATCCGCTGTCCGTGCCTTGTACGCCTTTTGCAGAACTGTGGACGATATCGTGGACGAGTCCCACGATGATGAGCGGGAGACCCGCTTGAATTATTGGCGAGAAATGGTGGAGGACGGCTCTTTTCCCGACGAGAACCTGGTCGCTGCCGCATGGGCCGATACCATCGCCCGATACCACATCCCTCGCCATTACGCGTTGCAATTGATCGACGGCGTCAACCGCGACATCACCCAGTCTCGATATCAGACCTTCGAGGAATTAGCCACATATTGTTACGGCGTCGCATCCACAGTTGGGCTGATGAGCATGCATATTGTCGGCTTCAGGAATAACGATGCCATTCCGTATGCCATCAAACTCGGCGTTGCCCTCCAAATGACCAACATCCTTCGTGATGTCGGGGAGGACTTCCACAACGGGCGTTTGTATCTACCCCGGGAAGAACTCGCTTTTTATGGCATTCGTGAACAGGATATTGCAGATGGCATCGTCACAGAAAACTGGCGTCAGTTCATGAAGTTCCAGATCGAACGCACACGTCAACTGTATGATGAATCCTGGCAGGGGGTCAAAATGCTCGACCGCGAAGGGCAGCTTGCCATCGGTGCCGCATCTGTTTTTTATCGCGGTATTCTCGGTGAGATCGAAAAGAACGATTATGATGTATTCACGCTACGAGCGAATTTATCCACAATCGGCAAGATCAGCAAAGTCCCTGCCTTGTGGTTGAAGATCAAGACTTTATAGTAATGCCACTCTGAGGAAGCGCAGCGACCAAAGAGTCCACTACGTCATGTTTGAGTTTCTTCGCTGCGCTCAGCATGACACATCAAAAATAGGAGAATCAAATTGAAAGACACATTTCGTCAAATTGCCAACCTTGTTACCGTCATCATTGCGCTGACAGTTAACATCCTTGCCTCCACCCTGCCCCTTAACGGACAGGACACGGGCGAGATCTCAGATCGCTTCCAGGTTTATTTCGTGCCGGCAGGTTATATTTTTGCCATTTGGGGCCTTATCTATATCGGCTGGATCGTTTTCACGATTTATCAATTCCGCGCGACACAAAAGAACAGTCCCCGTTTGCGCAGGCTTGGTTATCTATTTGCGCTTAGCAACCTTGCCAATGCCGCATGGCTGTTTGCCTGGCATTACAACACCTTCGGCCTGAGCGTACTCATTATGCTCGCTCTGTTGGGGTTGTTGATCGCCAGTTATCTCCGTTTGGATGTGAATCAAGAATCTGTTTCACGCGCTGAACGCTGGTCGGTGGACATCCCTTTCAGCGTCTATCTCGGCTGGATCACGGTTGCCACCGTTGCCAACATCACATCCTGGCTGTATTCCATCAATTGGAATGGCTTCGGAATTTCCGATCCCACCTGGGCAGTTATCATGATCGTTGTCGCCTCAGCCGTCGGTCTTTTGATGGCCTTTATACGACAGGACACAGCCTATCTTCTGGTATTGGTCTGGTCCTTTATCGGTATTGCTGTCAAGCAGGCGTCAACGGTCAACGTGGCTGCCACAGCGTGGATCGCGGCGGGACTCATGCTGGCTGCGGCAGTGTACAGCCTTGTCCGCCGAAGGACTGCCTAGCATTTCAATAGGATCGAATAAATTTGCACAAGGGCATGGTCGCGTTGACTGTGCCCTTGTATGGTTAAGGAATATAATCATTTGATGAAGCATCCACTGCTGCTGCCCGCGACACTTATATTGCTGGCAGCATGTACAACCATCACTTCAACCCCTGTAGCAAATCCCACATCTTCCCCAACAGAGGAGGTAACTTCCATGCAGAACATCCGTTATCTTGCCCTGGGCGATTCCTATACCATCGGTGAAAAAGTGGATGAACACGACCGCTGGCCGAACCAACTTGCAACCTTACTTGAAAACGAAAACCTCCAGGCGGACGTAACCATCATTGCCCGCACTGGCTGGACAGTTCAGGAACTCTGGCAGGGCATCCAGGCCAACCCTCCTGAAGGGACGTACGATATGGTCTCGCTGTTGATCGGAGTCAACGACCAGTATCGTGATTACCCTATGGACGGTTATCGTGAAGATTTCCGATCTATGCTGGCGAAGGCGATCGAATATGCAGGTGGTGACCCGAAACGCGTGGTCGTCTTGTCCATCCCTGACTGGAGCGTGACACCTTTTGCGCAGGGAAGCGACCGCCGGCAGATCGCAAAGGACATCGATATGTTCAACTCGGTAAACCGGGAGGAAACCGAAAAAACTGGCGCATACTACGTGGATATTACGCCCGGTTCGCGCGAAGCCGAAAAGGATCAGTCCCTGATAGCAACGGACGGCCTGCATCCCTCAGGTAAAATGTATGCCAAATGGGCGAAAAAGACACTGCCGATTGCATTGGAAATATTGAAATAATCGTAGCGTAGCGGAGTCACCATGCCCCTACGCATGAAAACAAGGAGAATAGCATGTCACCAATCGATTACGACAAAACACAGGTATATTTGGAAACACTCGTCCCGCCGCGTGAAGAAGAAATTCAAAAAATGGAAGAATATGCAGTTGAAAATGATTTTCCGATTATCGGACCGATTTGCGGATATTATTGCTATCAATTGGCACGCATGATCGGCGCAAAGTCTGTTTTTGAGCTGGGGTCGGGGTATGGATATTCCACGGCCTGGTTCGCAAAGGCTGTCAAGGAAAACGGCGGGGGTGTGGTGCATCATACCGTCTGGGATGATGAGTTGTCGAAACAGGCGGCAGGCCATTTGTCCGCGTTGGGAAGCGATGATGTAGTTGTGTTCCACAATGCTGAGGCAGTCGAAACCCTCCGCAAAACGGACGGTCCGTTTGACATCATCTTCAATGATATTGACAAGGAAGGTTATCCTGATTCGCTGCCGGTCATCAAGGAAAAACTGCGCCCGGGCGGAATCCTGATCATCGACAATATGCTGTGGAGCGGACGGGTCTGGGATGAAAACGACAAGGAAAAATCCACCGAAGCCATACGCCGCTTCACACGAGACATCACATCTGACCCTGATTGGATCGTGTCCCTGGCCCCGATGCGTGACGGCCTAATGGTGGCTTATAAAAAATAGAGGAGACCATGGCGTATAACTTTGACGAGATCATCGAACGCCGTAATACCATTTCCCTTAAATGGACGGAATACACTGAAGACGTGCTGCCGCTTTGGGTGGCGGATATGGATTTCAGGACACCTGAACCCATTCTTAATGCCTTGCATGCGGCACTCGATCATGGTGTGCTGGGATATGAATTTTTACAACCGCAGACGCAGCAGGTGGTTGCTGCACGCATGCAGCGACTCTATGGTTGGCAGGTCGACCCGGACTGGGTGGTTTCCACTGTCGGTTTGGTAAACGGATTCAACATTGCCGCGCGGGCGGTTTGTGATGAAAATAGCGG
>DATHRQ010000487.1:0-3880 GCA_035465095.1 Anaerolineales bacterium
GTTGGAAAAGGACCCTGATATAACATCGCTAGGTCTTGCGAGTCGGTCCAATTTTGCTTGGCACCCATCTCAACCTTCACACGTTCATAAAATTTTGTTCCAGGCAGCGGGTACGAAACCGAGACGCCGATATCATCAGGAGCACATTCGCGCACCATCTTCAGGGTCTTTTGTACATCGCCCCAGGACTCACCCGGGTAGCCAAACTGCAAAAAGAATCCGACTTCGATTCCGTTCTCCCGCAGCAGACTGGCAGCGCGATAAATATCCTCCACCTTGTCGCCCTTTTCCATTGCGTTCAGAATTTTCTGTGAACCCGACTCGGCGCCAATCCAGACCGTTTTGCATCCTGCCTTTGCCAATCCGGCCGCAGTTTTCTCATTCACCAGATCCGCCCGTTGTAAACACTTGAACGGAATGACCGCATCGTCTTCCCTCAACAAACGCGCGAAAGTTTCGATCCACTGCGGCTTTAACCCCAGAATATCGTCCGCAAACCAGATATGATCCGGCGCATAGGTTTCCTTCAGCCATTTCATCTCCGCCACCACATTCCCAGCTGAGCGCGCGTTATACCGTTGTCCCCAGATCGGCTTGGCACACCAATTGCAGTGATATGGACAGCCGCGCGTCGTCACAACATTCATCGAAAAATAGCCATGACGCTCCAGCCAGATCTTTCTATATTTCTCCACATCCACCAGGTCCCAGGCGGGGAATGGCAGTTTATCAAGGTCGGTGATATCCGGCCTGCGGGACGGATGAACCGTTCTACGGGAGACAAGCCCGGGGATCTGGTGCGCGTCTTTCCCAGCTGACAAATGATCCAGCAGTTCGAGCAGCGTTTCCTCCCCTTCTCCCAGCAGGCAAAAATCCGCGCCTTTTTCCAAATAGTCTGAATAATGATCGGTGACATCGGCGCCGCACAAAACGACCGTGCAGCCTCGTGAGTGCGCCATCTCGATCATCGTAAAGGCGGCTTCGCGCATCCGCAGCAGACACATCTTGGATAAATAATTGAAGTTGTCCTCGTAGATGACCGCATATTGTGGTTTGTGCTCGTCGAGAGCCTGCGCCCATTCCTGCTCTGAGGCAGCCAGCATGGCATCGAACAGGGCAACCTCATATCCGTGCTGACGCAGCCAACTTGCAGCGTACATCGTCCCCAACGGGGGATAGGGCAGCATCGCGTTCCACAGCTTGGAGTCAAAACGCAGATAGTAGGATTGTCCGAAAAGTATCTGGGTCATGGCCTGATCTCTGTAAGGGTCGTTGCAAGCGTATCTGTGACTTCGCGGTTAAAGCGGGACAACCTGCCTGCGAGCATCTTGTTTGTCCGTTGTCTGTGATGATCGAAATTCCCCTGGCACATTTCCGCATTGAAGATTACCTCTTCGTCAAAACCCGCCTGCTTTGAAAGACGTTCGATCTTGCGCTCCATTTCCCAGCGTTCAATTCGATCTCCGAGGCCGTCGCGTAAGGGAAGTTCAAGGACGCTCTGTAAGGAGCCTGCTTGAGTCATGGAATTCCCGGAAAACGGAGTTATGTTGGGGAATATATCCCTGACCCATGCATTTGCATTCATCAATCGTTGATATACATCGAATCCTGTAATGGGAATCATCTGATACAACTCGCGGGCCGAATATAAATCCTTTGATCGCCAAGCAAGAGATGCATCCGAGAGGATCAGGTTCGGGCAAAGTGTATGACCAAACACGCGAGTAAATCGATTGAAGAGCAGCGCGAACGCACGCGCCGTCCAGACCCTGCCCCTTGCTGTCACAAGCATGTAATCGAAATCGGCCTTTTTACTGCCATTCATCACTGCCAGCGATCCCGTCAACG
The DNA here is from genome assembly GCA_035465095.1 of Anaerolineales bacterium. Classification (GTDB taxonomy): domain Bacteria; phylum Chloroflexota; class Anaerolineae; order Anaerolineales; family Villigracilaceae; genus Defluviilinea. The sequence goes on from DATHRQ010000487.1 coordinate 1,849, forward strand.
CCGCCATACGGATAAAAGGCAAATGACCCAGCAACTGTCCGTATCTTATTGCATAGGGCAGCAATTTTTTTGAATACGCCGTCCGTTGTTTACGGACTTCAACGATCTTTTCACGCCCGGCCAGGAAATAGAAGCCTTCCCTTTCCCCCACCTGATCCTGTAACAAAGACAAACTTTGTGCAACTTGTTCACGATTTGCCTGCATCGTCAAATAACGATGAATTTCACCCAAACGGAGCGGATATTCAAAAATGTCTGAATAAGCCAGTGTCTCAAGAATAGCGTGTTCGAGCAAACCAGTTAACATGCTGACAGAAAATATACTGTGCCCAAAAGTTCCTGTCAATCAGACTTAATGACGGTATCGCAATAAATCCGAAACCTGCCCGACAACGTAGTATATTAATGACCATTGTTGTCAGTATTTTAGGTCAAGAGATTAAACACTTTATGCATCTTGTCGTTGTCAGCCCGTTTCCCCCATCAATTACAGGTATAGGACAATATGGATATCATGTCACACGTGCGCTGGCAGGATCGGGCATGTTTACCCGTATCACCGTTCTGGCGGGATCACACACGAACGGCGAAACTCCCAATCACCTGGGTTCAACGGAAATCGAATATTGCTGGGCGCCCGACCAATTGAAAGCCCGGCAGGCTGTTTTGTCCTGCATGAAACGCCTGGACCCGGACCTGGTTTGGATTAATGCCGGTGCAAGCATCTTCGGAAAATCCCCGCTGATTAACCTGTCTGGCCTTCTTATCCCTGTGTTTGCCAGGCAAAGGGGATACCCCACAGTGGTCACCATGCATGAACTGGTTGAATTGGCAGACCTGAGCACGCTGAATGCGCCGGGAGGTCCATTCGCCAGGATGGGTGCGCGCCTGTTGACAAAAATCTCCTCCCAGGCAGACCTGGTCTGTTTAACCATGAAAGAATATACAGATTGGCTCTCTCCACGAGGTGTGGATTGTGTACACATCCCCATTGGAGCCTATCATGAACCGGAACTACTGGCAGAGTCAGACTCACAGGAACTGCTGTTCTTTACAACCATTGCCCCTTTTAAGGGGTTGGAATTATTGCTTAAGGCTTTCGAGTCTTTAGGCAAGTATTATCCGAAACTGAAATTGACAATCGCCGGCACCGATCACGTTCGCTTTCCCGATTACTCGCAACACCTGAAAACCCGCTACAGTGGAATGAAGGGAGTGAACTGGTTGGGGCAAATAGAAGAGAACAACGTCGTTGACCTGTTCCGCCGTGCCCAGATCGTGGTTCTGCCCTACAGTGCATCCACAGGATCGTCGAGCGTTCTTTATCAGGCAGCCACCTGGGGACGACCAGTTGTCGCCTCGGATCTGGGCGACATCAAAAAACTGGCCGTAGAAAGTGATCTCCTGGTGGAATTCTTCCATAGTGGGGATGCACAAAGCCTGTCAGAAGCGCTTCGAAGCCTGCTGGAATCAAAGGAAAAGAGACTCAGCCAGGCGCAGCACAATTTCAGCGCCATCCAGCAGGCAAGGCCGCAGACAACCAGCAGAAGATACATGCGCGCATTCAACCGGGCCTTGGAGAAGCGCTCAAGTCCGAAACGCATTCGCATGCCGAATACAGAAAAGAAGATCGCTTGATACCTCGTCGTGTTCAAATCGCAGTATGGCTTGCCTTCCTGTGTCATGGATTGTTCATCCTGACCGCGCGCTATCGCTTGAGCTATGATGCGTACACACATATGTTGTTCGCCAATCATTATGCTGAACACTGGTTCTCCCTATGGGAGACCAGCTGGTATACAGGTTTCACCGTTGTATCGTACCCCCCACTGACACATCAACTCACTGCACTCTTTGTTCCAATCCTTGGCTTTGATAAGGCCTTCGCGTTCATTTTATGGAGCGTTACCGGTCTTTATCCTCTGGGCATCTATGCATTTTGCCGCATCTTCAATGGCAAAATTTCTGCCTCGTACGCCGCACTTGCCTCTGCCATTCTTCTACCGATTTACGTCACGGCACACATATTTGG
>DATHRQ010000488.1:0-3231 GCA_035465095.1 Anaerolineales bacterium
CTCGCACGCCGCATCGGCCTGCCCACCATCGTAGGATACCTACTCGCAGGAATCGCCATCGGTCCGGTCACACCGGGATTTGTGGGAGACACAGCCACGATCGGTCAACTTGCAGAGGTGGGTGTGATCTTCCTGATGTTCGGCGTCGGTTTGCATTTCTCCCTTGGCGACCTGTGGAAGGTGCGCTCGATTGCCGTCCCCGGCGCGCTCCTCCGTATTGCGATCATGATCTTCATCGGCGTATGGCTCAGTCAGGTATGGGGCTGGTCGGTAGGCTCCGGGATCGTGGTCGGTCTGGCGATCTCGATCGCCAGCACCGTCGTCCTGCTGCGCGGCCTGATGGACAACGGCCTGCTGAACACACCTCACGGCCAGGCCGCCGTCGGCTGGGTGGTGGTGGAGGACATCGCAACTGTTTTGATCCTCGTCCTTATGCCGACACTTGCCAATACGAGCGGAGGCTTCGACATACAGAGCCTTGTGATCATCCTCCTGGAAGCAGCCGTATTCGTTTTATTGATCGTGTTCGTCGGGCGCAGATTGATTCCCTGGCTATTGCTTCAGATCGCGCACACACGCTCGCGTGAACTTTTCATCCTTGCCATCCTGGCCATCACCCTCGGTACCGCCATGGGCGCGGCGGAATTCTTCGGCGTTTCGCTGGCATTGGGTGCCTTCGTTGCAGGCATCGTCGTCAGCGAATCGCCGCTCAGTCATCAGGTCGGCGCAGATATCTTCCCTTTCCGCGAGGCATTCGCCGTGCTGTTCTTCGTCTCGATCGGCATGCTCGTCAACCCCATCTATCTGATCGACAATATCGACCACATCCTGATCCTGACTGCACTGATCGTGGTCGGCAAAGCCCTTACCGTTTTGGTCCTCGGAATGATCTTCCCCTGGCAGGCGCGTACGGTGCTCGTTCTGGCTTTTGGGCTGAGTCAGATCGGTGAATTCTCGTTCATCCTCGGCCAGGCCGGCGTCTCACTCGGACTTCTGAATCAGGATCAATACTCGCTGCTTCTGGCCGGATCGCTGCTGTCCATCACGGTCAACCCGATGATGTACCGCCTCATCGCTCCGACCGAAAACCTGATCCGGAAGGTCCCGATCCTTTGGCGTATCCTCGACCGCCACGGCCCCACCCTGCCTCCAGCGGAGGAAAAGATCGAGGGGCACGTGGTCATTGTCGGGTACGGAAGAGTCGGGCGTCACATTGTCAACCTGCTGCGGCAGACCGACTTCCCCTATCTCGTCATCGAAGCCGATGCGGAAAGGATCCAGCAACTGAGCCAGCGGGGCATACCGAACCTCTACGGCGACGCATCCAATTCAGAGGTGCTTTCACACGCCCGCCTCGAATATGCGCGTGCACTGGTCATGGCCGCGCCCGATGAAACGGTGAGCGAACTGGTGGTCGCCGCCTCGCGCGATATCGCTCCCGACCTGCCCATCATCGCCCGCGCCTCAACGGAGGAGGGTCTTACGCAGCTCTCTGAACTCGGCGCAACCCATGTCATCCACCCCGAACTCGAAGGCGGACTTGAGATCGTCAGGCACACGCTCATGAATTTGGGTTTCCCGGTCAACGAGATCATTCGTTACATGGATGCCGTTCGTCACGATCACTATGATTTACAGTTGAATACAGAGGAGGAACATCGTTCATTACATGACCTGATCCACGCCAGCATCAGCATCGAAGTGATCTGGTTCACGTTGGAATCCGACAACCCCATTGTTGGCAAATCTCTGGCCGAAGCCAATTTGCGCGCCCGCACTGGCGCATCGGTGGTTGCGATCCTGCGGAACCGACAGGTCATGGCAAACCCAAAATCGTTTACCGAATTCAAGGCAGGAGACCGTGTAGGATTTATCGGAGACAGGGAACAGATCGAAGAGGTCGAAAAACTGTTTTCCAAATTCGACGCTTATGATGAGATCGTTGGCGTCGAGTGGGAGACTTGAGTTCTACAGATCAGCATCAGGGAAAATAGGTGGTTTTTGTATATTGGTTGATAACTACGGCCGTTCGATTACCACCTAATTTCACGAAAAGATTTTCGAACTATTTAACAAACTGGATCTCAAAAGCGACGAAACGGGTGTCGGGCTGGCAGATGTACTTTTTGCTTCACACTGCCTGAAAGAGCAGGTTAAGATCGTAATGCTATAATAACGCTGTCGAACACAAGACTTTAAACGTATTGGAGTTCACCATGGCAGAATACGACTATGACCTGTTAGTGATAGGTTCAGGGCCGGCAGGGCAACGGGCAGCCATCCAGGCGGCAAAACTCAACAAGAACGTGGCAGTCGTCGAACGAAAAACGATCCTTGGGGGCGTTTGCATTAATACGGGCACGATCCCCAGCAAAACATTACGAGAGGCAGTTATGCATCTTTCCGGGTATCGTGAGCGGAGTTTGTACGGCGCATCGTACACCGTCAAGCAAAATATCACAATGGCCGATCTGATGTATCGCACCGATCATGTCATTCAGCACGAACTCGATATCGTCCGTCACCAGCTCCTGCGCAACCGCGTGGAACTGATCTCCGCCGAGGCCTCTTTCGAAGACAAGAACACAGTCCGTTTGAAGTTCGTGGATGAACGCGGCTGGCGGGATGTCTCCGCCGAACATATCGTCATCGCCACTGGCACCAGTGCGACGCGAACCGACAGCATCCCTCTCGACGGCAAGCGGGTCTTTCTCAGCGACGACCTGCTCAAACTCGATCATCTTCCACGCTCGCTGACAGTTGTCGGCGGCGGCGTGATCGGCCTCGAGTACGCCGGCATATTTGCCGCGCTGGGCGTCCGCGTTACGGTCATAGATAAACGCCGAAAACTGCTCTCGTTTGTAGACGAGGAGATCATCGACACACTGATGTATCATCTCAATCAAAACCGTGCCATTCTGCGCCTCGGAGAAGAGGTGAAAACGATAGAAACCATCACCGATGAAGAGCATGGCGAACGCGTCAAGATCAACCTCGCCAGCGGCAAACAGATCCTGACCGAGATGGCCCTCTACAGCATCGGACGCACCGGCGCGACAAAGGCGCTCAACATAGAAGCCCTGGGACTCGAAACGAACAAGCGCGGACTCCTAAAGGTCAATGAACACTTCCAAACGAATGTGCCCAATATCTACGCTGTGGGTGATGTGATCGGATTTCCCTCGCTCGCTTCCACATCCATGGAGCAGGGACGTCTGGCCGCCTGTCATG
>DATHRQ010000489.1:0-2301 GCA_035465095.1 Anaerolineales bacterium
TGCGACGTATTCATCCACGAAGACTACCGCTCACACGGCCTCGGCAAATGGCTGATGGAAACCATCATGGCACACCCCGACCTGCAGGGCTTGCGCCGCTGGGTGCTGACCACACACGATGCACATGGTCTCTATAAACAATACGGCTGGGCTCCGCTCGAAAACCCGCACAACTGGATGGAAATCCTCCAACGCTATCCAGGCGAGAACGGCTGATGCAGGTCACTCTCAAAAAGGGACGCGAGAGGAGCCTGCTGCGCCGCCATCCATGGATTTTCTCCGGCGCAATTCATCATGTGGATGGATCTTCGGTCGCTTCAGGATCGACCGTCGACCTGCTCTCGTCCGATGGGCAGTTCCTCGCCCGCGCCTCCTACTCACCGGCCTCCCAGATCCGCGCGCGTGTGTGGACGTTCGAAGATGAACCCGTTGACAAGGAATTCTTCCGCAGACGGATTCGTTCTGCAATTCGAACTCGTGAAACCTGGAACTTGAAACCTGAAACTGATTCATATCGTCTTATCTATGCCGAATCAGACAACCTGCCCGGCCTGATCGTGGATAAATACAATGACGTGCTCGTCATGCAGTGTCTCACCGCCGGAGCGGAATATTGGAAGGATACTTTTGCCGATCTTCTCATCGAAGAGACGGGTATTTCCAATATCTACGAACGCTCGGATGCAGATGTGCGCAAACTCGAGGGCCTTGAACCCAAAGTTGGGTTGCTGCGCGGCACACTGTCCACTTTTCAATTTCCGATAATCGAAAATGACCTGAAATTCCTGGTCGACCTGCAAAGTGGACACAAAACCGGCTTCTATCTCGACCAGCGCAGCAACCGTCTGCGGGTGCGTGAACTGTCAAAAGATAAGGATGTGCTGGATTGCTTCTGCTACACAGGCGGATTCACCGTCAACGCGCTGGCTGGCGGAGCGAAGTCCGTTCTGTCCGTGGATTCATCGGCTGATGCGCTGGAACTCTGCAAAGAGAATATCACGCTTAACGATCTCCCCGCTGAAAAGCAAACATCCATCGAAGGTGACGTATTTCAACTCCTGCGCAGGTTCCGCGATGAAGCCCGATCCTTTGATATGATCATCCTCGACCCGCCCAAGTTCGCGCCGACATCGTCACAAGCCGAAAAGGCCGCGCGCGGATACAAGGACATCAACCTGCTGGCATTCAAGCTGCTGCGCCCCGGCGGAATGTTGGTCACGTTTTCGTGTTCGGGCGGCGTGGATGCAGGTTTGTTCCAAAAGATCGTGGCCGGAGCAGCCCTGGATGCGGGTGTCGAAGCGCAGATCCTCGAGCGGTTGTCGCAGGGAGCGGACCATCCCGTATCCCTGCATTTCCCCGAAGGAGCTTATCTCAAAGGGCTGGTGTGTTTGCGTAAGTAAGAGAACGGGATTGCGTCTAATAAATATTACACATCAAATTTAAAGAGGAGATTGCTTCACCACATCGTGGTTCGCAATGACATACAAAAAGGAGGAACAATGAAAAACTACAAGTATTTGATCATCGGCGGCGGGCTGACAGGTGACGCCGCAACACGCGGGATCCGCGAATTGGACGAAGAGGGTTCGATCGGTTTGATCAGCATGGAGCCGGACCCGCCGTACATGCGGCCGAACCTTTCAAAGGGGCTGTGGAAGGGACGACCCGTTGAAAAGATCTGGCGCAATACCGAGGAACGCGCCGAACTGTTTTTGGGGCGCAAGGTAACGGCCATCGACACAGAAAAGAAGATCGTTCAGGACGATCAGGGGGATGAATATACTTATGTAAAACTGCTGCTCGCCACCGGCGGATCGCCAATGCATTTGCCGTTCGGAGATGAGAACATCATTTATTTCCGTGACTTTCAGGATTATCAACGTCTGCGCTCACTGACAGACGAGAAGGAACACTTCGTTGTGATCGGCGGTGGCTTTATCGGTTCTGAGCTCGCCGCAGCGCTGACCATGGTCGGGAAAAAAGTGACCATGGTCTTCCCCGAGGATGCCATCAACGGACTGGTCTTCCCTGAAGACCTGGCAAATTATTTGAACGAGTATTACCGCGAAAAGGGTGTGGAAGTGATCACCAATGATTCGGTCACTGACGTTAAAAAGGAGGGCGAGAAAATCATCGTCCAGACGGAAAACGGACGCAGCCTCGAAACGGACGGCGTCGTGGCGGGCATCGGAATCCACCCGAACGTGGAATTGGCGGAAGCGGCTGGTTTGCAAATGGATGACGGCATCATTGTGAATAACCGTCTGGAAACATCCGCCCCCGATGTTTACGCGACAGGCG
>DATHRQ010000490.1:0-1817 GCA_035465095.1 Anaerolineales bacterium
ATTGATGTCAATAGCGCAATCGTGACGATCGTGAACTGTACACCGAAACTCAGTTCCAGCCCGTAGGCCTGAGCCAGAAATACTGCCGCAGCACATTCATAGAGTGCGGTACCGTTCATGTTTACCGTTGCGCCTAGCGGCAACACAAAGCTCGACACATCGTTCGATACACCGACTTTTTCTTCGAGTGTGTCCATTGTGACAGGCAAGGTCGCTGAGGAGGAAGAAGTCGAGAAGGCAGTGAGCAACGCCGGTGACATGGCACGCATCGTAGCAAATGGTTTGACGCGGCCAATGAAACGTAACAGCAAAGGCAACGTGATAACCGAATGCAATAGGAGTGCCGCGACAACAGCGAGCGCAAAAATAGCCAGCGGTCTTGCCGCCGCGAACCCGGTTTCAGCAATCACAGCCGCAATGAGGCCGAACACGCCAATCGGTGCGAACTTCATGATGAGTTCGGTCATCTTCATCATGACGTGAAACACGCCATTCCAAAACTTGAACAGTGGTTCGGCATAGTCATGCTGCAGGTGAGTCATGAAGTACCCAAACAGAATTGAAAAGAAGATCAGCCCAAGCATCTGACCTTCAGCCGCTGCCTTGACAATATTGGGCGGCACCATGCGCTTGAATATTTCCGCAACATCACCGGCGCCTTTGCCTTCGATTTTCGCGCTGATGTCCTCGGCGGGCGCATCAAGCGCCAGAATGTCGCCGGCGGGTTGGCCGTCGACATGACCGGGCGCGACTGTGTTGATGATGATCAGACCAATCAGAATTGCGGCCAGCGTCGTGGCTGCATAAAAGAGCAACGTCCGCCAGCCGAGTGCTCCAATGTTGCCTCCAGACCCGATGCTGGCAACACCGACGATGATCGATGATGTAATCAGAGGTACAATTATCATTTTCAAGGCGTTCAGAAAAATCGCGCCAACGAACTTGAACATCGAAACATAGCTGACACCCAGGAACCCCGGTGTAAGAGCGTCCGTCGTGTACTGCTTGACGATCGACCCGACAACGGCTGCAAGAACGATCGCGATGAGTATTTGCCAGTGGAGGGCGATCTTACGCACCATGGTTGCTCCTCGAGCGGGCTGAAACGAAGTGGATTAGGTTCGAACCTGTATCGCTTCAGTGTCAACCAGGAATGTCCGCTTCGGGCATTAGTGGACGCGCCTGCTGTCGAGCGTCTGAGTCACGCAGGGCTGACCTGGGTCAAGGTTGGAGCCGGAAAGGCGTGCTTTGTGTGGCCATGTTTAACGGCTTGATATGAAAGGGAGCAGGCATGTCCTTAACGGATCCTATGGCCGTCCTGGAGTCGGTATGCAAATCCTATCAGGAGTCAGTGAGCTCCAACGACTCTGTGGCTTACGCCAGGCAGTTTTCTACGGATGCGGTAAGGCTGCCGCCCGGGGCCAAACCAGAATACGGCCCGGAAGAGATCGCCAAGAGCGAACAACGAGACTATGACATCGCGAAATGGACCATCAAAGTGCGACCCGTGCACGCGCTCCGAATCGACGATGACTGGATATACGGAATCGCGGAAACGGATATTACCTTGGTCGCGCATGCGGATGGTTCGAGGAAGACTATGAAAGCCAACAAGGGGTGGTTGTTGCATCAACAACCGTCTGGCGAGTGGTTAATCAAGCGCGCGATGTGGAACTATCAGTGAAGGACATGTGCCATCGGTTCCGCTTTTGGCACTTAGCGGACCTAAATGCCAAAACCGAGGATGTCTGCTTTCGGGTGGAAAGCGGTCGTCGCTAGGTCGCGTCCTGATGTCTGCTAATGACCCAAAGCGGAAA
>DATHRQ010000491.1:0-3228 GCA_035465095.1 Anaerolineales bacterium
GCAGATATTATCTGTTGAAACGGGTTTTACAGTGAGGTAGGTCATGGTCAGTATCGTGGAAGCTGCAACAACGACCTCGCCCGCCCTCGTGTCGCGTTCGCTGATAATTGCGATGGTCATAATTGTGTGCATGTGAATCTTTCTGTTTATTGAATTGTATGAATCGTACGGACAATATATCGATCCCTCTTGGTCTGTTGAAATTGTATCACTTGCACATATGGATTTTGAACGGAATTAGAGTTTGCTTTCGATGCGCCGGTCGGGGATCAGCCACATGATCGCAACGATCACATAAATGGCGAGGGCGATCCATGGAGATACGAATGCCAGCGGGATGGCAGCGGTATAAAGGATGAGGGAAATCCGTTCCTTCGTTCCGTCTCCCAGCGCCGCGGCGAGCACGGACTCCTGATCATGATGTGCCATCAACGCACGCACCATTAGGAAATAGGCGAATGCAGACATCCACAGGACAATCCCATAGAATGCGACCGGCAGGGTGGCGAATTGATTTTCGCCCATCCAGCCTGTCACAAAGGGAATGAGGGACAGCCAGAACAACAGGTGCAGGTTGGCCCACAAGACCGAGCCGCTGACCCTCTCTGCGGCCTGCCAGAGGTGATGGTGGTTGTTCCAGTAGATGCCGAGGAAGATAAAACTTAACACATAGCTCAGGAACTTTGGAAATACGGGCACCAGCGCCGCAAGGCTCGCCTCGTGCGGAATCTGCAATTCCAGTACCATGATCGTAATGATGATGGCAAGCACACCATCGCTAAAGGCTTCGAGTCTTCCTTTTTTCATTTGTTATGTTGTCTCCAGTTCGAATGGATATTCTCAAGTTATCGGAACGTGAATACCCTGTCAAACCCCCCGATATCGAAAATGTCACGCATGTTTTCGTTGACGTGCAAAAGGATCAATGACCTGTCTGTTGCATCCGCTTCCTTTTTTAACATCAATAATGCTCTAATGCCCGAGGAATCCAGGAAGGTGGTCTCTGCAAAGTTGACGTGGATCTCTGTAACGCCCTCGGCAGAGAGCACCTGTTCGTTTGCCTTTTTCAATTCACTTTGTCTTGAATAATCAATTCCACCGGAAAGGATGATGCTGGCTACTGTACCGTTGACTTCGACGGTGATAGACATGATTAACTCCTTTGGCTTTAAATAGGATACCACAGGAAGTATAAAGTTTCCTTAATCCTACGAACAAAACTCTCCTATAGACTTTAGAATCTCTACGAGCCAGCGCGTCCAATTACCCCAGGCATGAATTCGATTATACTGTGTGTCACGAATCCAAAATTAATACTAGAAGCGAAAAAACTATGACCCAACTCATTGAATGCATTCCCAATTTTTCCGAAGCGCGGCGGCCCGAAGTGATCGATCAGATCGCTGCCGCCATCACCTCTGTCGAGGGCGCGCGCCTGCTCGACCGCTCCTCCGACATGGACCACAACCGCACGGTGCTGACCTTCGCAGGCGAGCCGTCTGCCGTGGAGGAGGCCGCCTTCCGCGCCATCCAAGCCGCTGCCGAACTGATCGACCTCGATAATCACAGCGGCGAACATCCACGCATCGGCGCGACAGACGTTGTCCCGTTTGTGCCGCTTAGCAATGCGTCCATGCAGGATTGTGTGGCGATCGCCCAAAGGGTCGGTCAACGTGTGGGAGAAGAACTCAACCTCCCCGTCTATTTATATGAGGCGGCGGCCACGCGTCCAGAGCGCACGAACCTTGAGACCATCCGCAAGGGTCAATACGAAGGACTCAAGGAGGAGATCGAGTCCGACCCGGATCGTAAGCCTGATTTCGGCCCCAGCAAACTCCACAAAGCAGGCGCAACGGTCATCGGCGCGCGCGAACCGCTGGTTGCCTTCAACGTCTATCTCACTACCGGCGATGTGGACATCGCAAAAAAGATCGCCAAAGCAATTCGGCACTCGTCGGGTGGTCTGCGCTACGTCAAAGGCCTGGGTCTGCTGGTCGATGGGCGCGCGCAGGTCTCGATGAACCTGACCGATTTTCGTAAAACGCCCATCGCGCGCGTGGTCGAATTTATTCGACGTGAAGCCGGGCGCTACGGCGTGGGCATCCATCACAGCGAACTGATCGGCTTGATCCCGCAGGAGGCTTTGGTGGATGCGGCGGTCTGGTACACGCAATTGGACGGGTTCGATAAGGAGCAGATTCTCGAATCCAGGCTGTATACTCCCTCCGCCGCCAACGAATCAGCCCTGCCCAAACCTGCTTCCTTTATCGAGGTCTTATCCACACCCACACCGACTCCTGGAGGCGGCTCCGCCGCAGCATATGCGGGTGCGATGGGCGCGTCGCTCGTCTCGATGGTTTCAGGGCTGACGATCAACAACAAGAGATACGTCGATGTGCAGGCCGAAATGCAGGCCATTCGAACCGTCGCTGAAAATTTACGCAAAAAGTTGTCGCAGGCCGTGGAAGACGACGCCGGCGCGTTCGAGGCTTTGATGGGAACCTTCCGACTCCCCAAGGATACCGAAGAACAAAAGACGGCACGCAAGGCCGCCATTATTCAGGCAACGCTCAATGCCGCCTATGTGCCCTTACAGGTTGCCGCTGACGCCGTCAGGGTGATGGAAGTTGCGATCAAATGCGCCAAAAGCGGGAACGTCAACGCCATCAGCGATGCCATGTCCGGTTTTGCCATGGCGCGCGCTTCTCTGACGGCCGCCGGCTATAACGTGCGCATCAATATCGATTCTCTCGGAGATGTTTCCTCGTCCGGCGGCAGGATGCTGCAAGATCTGGCTGAGCTGGAAAAGAAAGCGGATGAACTTGAAGCCGAGATAAAGTCCGTTATGAAGGAGCGGGGTGGGATTTAATGAACCCTTTCATTGCGAGGAGGGCGTTCATCCCGACGAAGCAATCTCCCACTTGCCAGGGGATTGCCGCGTCGCCCTACGGGCTCCTCGCAATGACGGGATAATCTTTTTTGTTGTCTTGCTCTTATTTCTCACATCCTGTGCGCCTGCGGTTCAGCCACCGTTGGCCAAACCATTGCCTGAGTTGACGTCAACTCCCTTCGCAGCCACTCGACCTGAAACAACGTCTACATATATATCTCTCCCACCAACTGCCAAATCGCCTTCATGTGATCCTCTCACTGAAGATTTCTGCATTACCGATGGACATTTCCTTTTTCAGAATCCCATCCTGCCTCCCGATAACACCTTCGTAGATA
>DATHRQ010000492.1:0-2950 GCA_035465095.1 Anaerolineales bacterium
CCTCTCGACCGTGTCCTGACACAGGACGCCTTTGCCCTGCTTTTCTTTACCCCGACAGCCTCGCCCACATCAACCAGTACACAAGTCAGTATTCTGCCGGGTGTGACCTTTACCCTTACCTACACTTCCACCGCGACATTAATGACAACGAATTCCTCCACTCCTACCGGGTGGATTTCCTTTACGCCAAGAGTTACCAGCACTCATGATGATTCTTCACCGCCCACCCCTACCAGGACCCGCACTCCGATCCCCACCAGGACTCCCACCAGTACTGCAACGCGCACCCGTACGTCTACACCTGCCCCAACTTTCACAGTACCCCCAACAGCAACGCTAATCCCAACGACTACGACGATCCCAATTACCAACACCCCAGAACCAACAAACACAGTAAAGCCAACAAACACTGTAAAACCAACAAACACGCCTCGGCCTACAAATACACCCAAACCTCAACCTACAGACACACCTGATCCTCAGCCGACAAGCACGCCGGAAACAGCCAATACGACAGCACCAGCCGCAACTTCTGAGTAGGTATTTCAGCCAGAAATCACAAAGACCTGACTTCCTTTTTTGGTCAGGTCTTTTCATTCTTCATACATTGAAATTGTTAAGTTGTAGTCGGCAACTGTACGTAAAAAATACTGCCGGGGAAGTTCACTTCGTCGTGTCCGGCGCTTTCCACCCAGGCCCTGCCGCCATGTGCGCGCGCAACGCCGCGGACAATCGCCAGTCCCAGCCCGGGGCCGCCGCCCTTGAAGTTCGTTTTGCCCGATGAGTGCAGCTCCACACCGCCCACCTGATAGAATTTCTCAAAGATCAATTCGTGGTGTTCCTCGTCCAGCCCGATGCCTGTATCCTTGACCGCGATCTCGACACAGGGGGTGTTATCGTCCATCCTGGATGGTTGCGTGCTTATCGTCACGGTACCGCCGTCGGGGGTGTATTTGATGGCATTGACGATCAGTTGATACAGCATTTTTTGTATCAAACCGGGGTCGCCCTTGAAGTGGGATGCCTCCTGTGGGTGTTCCAGGACGAATTCGATCCTGCGTTCGGTTGCAGCAGTTTGCAGCCCCTTGACCACATCCTCGATCACATGCCGCAGCGAAACGGGAATCGAAGCAGCCTTCAGCGTCTCGGAGTCGATGCGCGTCACATCCAGCATCAGGTTGACGACCTCATGGATGCGTTCCGTGCCTTTGAGTATGCCCTGGATCACATCCCCGAATGACGTGTTCCCGACCGTGCCGGCCAGCGAACCCAGGACGTTGACATATCCCTTTAGAACCGTCAGCGGGGTACGAAGTTCGTGCGCGGCGACCTGGATGAATTCCAGTTTGTTGCGGTCGAGCTGACGGAGGATCTTGTTGGATTTTTGCAGATCTGCGATCATCGTTTTGTCGTTGGCGCGCATGCGGTCCAATGTAATGCGGATGATGTCCATGGCCATGCGCGGACTGCGGCTGAGGATGGTTTCAAAGTCCTGCCTGTCCATTTCCAATACGGTGCATTCTGTGGAAGTCCGCACGGTCGCGGCACGCGGCACATTTTGGATCATCGACATCTCGCCGACCATATCGCCCCTGCCTCCGATGCGTAAAACCCGTTCGCCCTCGTCCATTTTTTTGGAAACGATCACATTGCCGTCGGCGACAATGTAGAACACGTCTTCATTCGCGCCTTCCAGACACAGAATATGATCCGGCGGGTAGGTGTGAAACTCGGTCAGGACGGCCATTTCCTGCAGTTCGTCATCGTCCAACCCTGGAAAGGCAAGCTGCAGAAGCGGAATTTTAGCGTGGGTTATTGTCTCGCTCATTATGACAAAAGTATACCCACGGCCATGATGAGTGACTACAACAACTCGATTGCAAACTCTTTACATATTTATCAGGTTTGCAGTGAGCAGGCCGCTCTTCGGACGAGGGTTTCTATAGCAGTTTTGCCCTCATTATATCCAGGATATCCTCAGGTTTTTGTGAAATATCGATCGGTACCACGTTTCGGGTAATGGTGATCTCGTCTGCCAGGCGCCCGGTTCCGCGCATCACAAAGGCCGGACGGTTCTCAAGGAGACCGTATTCCACGTCCGTGCGTGAGATGTTCCCGCCGTTGACGAGAACCGTGATCGACTTTTCGTCCCCCGCCACGGCAGTGGCTATCTTTGCGATCCAGGCCGATTCGTCGCCCCAATCGGACCCGGGGATCAGAAAGAAGTGCGTATGATTCGGGTCCAATATCGATTTGGGATCTTCCTGGATGATCAGGCTGTCGAAAACAACGCCGACCAGCGGAAAGGTGAACCCGTTGTTTTTTCTCTGTTTCCCGATCTCCAGCATGATGCCGGCCTGGGTGCCTCCATCCACGACCACGGATCGAGTCTCCTCCGCCAGGCGGGCAACGATGTTGATCGCTTTTTTCATGGGGAATTTTTCCGTCCACTTGATGCCCCCGGCGCCGCCGACCAGAACGATGACGGTCTGTGGATGAGGAATGCCCAGTTGTGTTAGTGCCTCGTGAATCTCAATATTCTCTGAAATATTGACTGCGTTAACGGCAGCTCCGCCCTTGAGTGGAATCTTTCTGGTTAACATGGTTTTCTCCTTCTGTAAGGGAATTACTTAACCATTTATGAAGAGCAGTATACTCACTTAAGCGAAAAGACCTGAAAGGGCTTTCCCTAGGAACTTTCCCTTCAGGTCTTTTTATTGCGTACCTGCTTATTTCTAAATTAATCCTCTGTGATCGTGATCGGCATTTCGTTCTTTGCGCTCAAAGCTGCCACGCTGACCCTGGCTGCGATCTTTTCGGCGATCTCGGTCAGGGCCTGTGCGACCGCGGAGTCTGGATGAGAATCGACAATGGGTTTTCCGCTGTCGCCGCCGATGCGCACGTTCGGGTCGATCGGCACCATTCCAAGAAAACTGGTTTCGGTGGATTT
>DATHRQ010000493.1:0-7633 GCA_035465095.1 Anaerolineales bacterium
CAGAGAGGTGTTTGCCACAGATTATGTCGTTTATGATGCCATCAAGACACTTGACCCGATTGCTGAGGGTTTCGCAGAAACCATATCGCAAGAAGGGTGTGTTGACTCCAACGGTAAACGGTTTTCGTATGTCGTTGGAATATGGTTTTATATTGACAACAAAGTTGTAGAGGACTTCAAAGATTATGAAAACCTTGGCTCATGGATTATAGCCGTAATGAATTTACTTGATACTATCCCACGTGATGAGTACACCATGTACGCAGAACCTACAAATACAATATTTACATTTGTAAGTAATTCCAAATCATTGAAAGTAGTCGTCCCCATTAAAAAATATTGGGCAGAAGCTGATGGCAAAAACGGAACAGAAGTATTCCTCATGTTTTATTCCAACCCATAAGTTACACATCCTAATCTACATAGTATAGGACGTCATTCTACCCTACATAACTACCATTACTCCCTGCACTATCATCGCCGCAACCAACGCGACCACAACGGTCAACGCTGTAATATAGAGCATCGCGCGCGTGCCCAACTCCCGTTTCAGCACAGCCAGTGTTGCCAGGCACGGAATATAGAACATCACAACCGTAGCATACACGGTCATTTGCGTGGACGTCAACGCGGAAGCGAAGTTGGCAGTTCCCAACGCCTGACTTAACATCACAAGCGATAGTTCCTTGCGCAGAATGCCGAAAATGAGCGGGATTCCCACTTCGGAGGGCAGGCCCATCACCCACGTCACCGGGCGGACAAGTAAATTGAACACGTTCGCAAAGTCGAAATAGTTCAAGATCGCAAGGATCGCGCTGCCTGCGATCAGCACAGGCCAGGCTTCCACCACAAATTCGCGCATCCGGAACCAGGCTTTGCTGGTCACGTTCTTCAACGTCGGCACGCGATACGGCGGCATTTCCATGATCAAGCCGGGGGTGTCTTCCGGCATCATGCTCGAAAGGATTCGCCCCGTCAATGCGATGATCAATAGATTGAATAAATACAAAGCAAATGCGATCAGCGGACCGAGGTAAAAGGCCACCAAACCGAACACCACCGCCAACCGCGCCGCACAAGGGACAAGGGTCGCCAAAGCCGCCGCGAGGTAGCGGTCACGCGGCTCCTCCTTCGTCCGCGTGGACATTACAGCCGGCACGTTGCATCCGTACCCCAAAATGAACGGTACGATGGCCTTGCCGTGCAGGCCGATGCGGTGCATGAGCGCGTCCATCAAAAAGGCAATGCGCGGCAAATAGCCGACATCCTCGAGAACGCCCAGTCCCAGCAGGAACGGCAGAAGATACGGAAAGACGATCGCCACACCTGCCGCGATGCCCTGCATGATACCGAGGACGACTTCAGAGATCAACGTGCTTGATTGAAATGGAGATAACGCAAGGTTGGTCAACAAATCAAACAGGGCCAGCAGCGGCGGTTCGGTCAGTTTGCCAATTCCATACACAGCTTGAAAGAATAAATACAGAACGAATAATAAAATCGCGTACCCCCACATGGGATGAAGCAAAAGATCGTCCAGTCGGTCGCGCAGTGTGACGATTCGTTCGCCCTGGGTTACATATTTTTGTGCCAGCTCACCTGCCATCCTGTGACGAGATTCTGCATCGTGGACTGGGTGAATGTTTACTTCTTTTTTTCTCCCGACCTCCAGACTCTTTTTGAACAAACCTTTTACCCCGCGTCCCCTGCTGGCGATCAGCGGCAAAACGGGAATGTTCAACTCGCGCGCCAGCCCTGCGCCGTCAACGTGCAGGCCCAGGCGTGCAGCCTCGTCCAGCATGTTGAGGGCGAGAACGAGAGGCTTATTTAACGGGAGCAGCTCAACTGTCAGGTCGAGAGCCGCAGACAAATGAGTCGCATCTGCCACATTAATGATGACATCCACATCCTGTGAGTGCAAATAGCGCTCGGCCTCCATCTCAGCGGGGCTGCCCGCCTGCAATGTATATGTGCCGGGCAAATCAATTAGTTCGATCACCTCGCCCGCAACACGCACACGGCTCTCCGTAAATTTAACCGTCGTGCCGCTGAAATTTCCCGTCTCGGCTTTGTATCCCGCCACTTGATTGAACAGGGTGCTTTTGCCGCAATTCGGCTGACCGATCAGGGCTGCCCGCATTCGGCCTCCACGAAAATTTTTTCTGCGACCCCGCGGCCCAATGCGATCTCACGTCCATTGACATCGATCAACAGCGGCCCGCCCAGCGGGGCAATGCGCAAAACATGCAGACAATCACCCACATGCAAACCATATTGCACAAGTTTGGCGCGCAGCGAATCGTCGACGCGTTTCAACCTTGCAATTTCTCCCAGCGGAACTTCCAGCAAAGATTTCACGTCATCCTTATAGCGCATGGGCTTTCATCGGCATAGTGATTTACATCCTTGAAACATAAACAAAAAGCGTGAATTTGGATGATAAAAGGATAGAATTATTCGGAGGCATCAAATGACAAAACTCTCAAAAACGCTTCTCTTCTGGACCTTTATTCTGGGTGCATGTTCATCGGGCATCACCACCCCTCGACCTTTTCCTGCCATCCTTCCAACGAGCACGCCTTCCCCGGCCTCAGGAACGAACCTGACGCTTGAATCTCTTCCCGATCTGCAAACGCAGGCACCCACCGGCCCGAAGATCGTCGTCACCGTTGGCACCCCACACATCGATCCGGGTCCCAACGGCGAGTTTCCGACAACAGAACAAGCATACGGAACCTGCGCATTCTCATGGGCAAATTCCCCGCTCGAAGAATTGACCCGCGTATTTGATGCGGCGATCAAGGAAATGAACCCTCAGGCCTCTGGCCGTGCATCCGCTTTTGGTGAGGATTGTATTTACCAGGACGGAAGCAAAAAGTTTTTGGCCCTCGAAACAGACTTCTACATTAATCTCCCTGTCACTGATCTGGCAGATTTTGAATCGTTCGGAAACTGGATCGCACAAACCATGCCGGTTGCAGGGTCAATGCCCGCAGAGATGATCGAGGGTCCGCAAAGAGGCTTTGTCGAATATAGGTTTCAAGGCAGCGGGAGTGATTTTCTGATCGTTCGGGTTCCCATACAAATCTATAACGATTCGGCTACAGGAAAGACCGGGGAAGAATTGTTTAGAATGTTCTACAAAGAATAAGTCAGCAAAGCGGACGTTTCATCCGCTCTTTTTATTTAGGCTGCATTTTAGGATCCATACAGATTTACAAATATCTGCCTACGCGCAGGGCTTTGCCCCTTGACACAAACGGACTCTTATTGTATATTTTGTTTAGTAAATACTAAACGTACAAAATGGACAGAATATATGCCTCAATCACTCACTAAGATCAAAAAGGAATTCACGCAGGGACTCAGCCAGATCAGCCGGTTCTGGGGCTTCCCCAAGGGGATGGGCGCCATATTCGCGGTGCTGTATCTCTCCCCCACCGCACTCTCCCTCGATGAGATCGTAAAGGAAACCGGGCTCACCAAAGGCGCCGTCAGCACCCAGGTGCGTATGCTGGCGCGCATGGGGCTTGTCCACCGCTCATCGAAACTCGGCGACCGCAAGGATTATTATTCCGCCGAAACTGACTTCTACGCTGCGATCCGTTCGATATTACAGGAACGCCAAAACTCAGAATTTGACCGTGCGATCCGATCTGTGAAGGATACGCTCGAAGCGCTGGAGGAGAACCGGGTCGACAGCGACGAATGGAAATTCGTCCATGCGCGCGTGCAGGCCCTGCAGGATTTCTTCGATGCAATTGACAGCCTCACAAAGGCAGTCATCAAACTGGAAAGTCTGGGGCTTTCCAACGTTACCAAAATACTCAATGTTTTGAAATAGGAGAATACCATGAACACAATTTCCTTCTTCCTCATACAGGTTACGCTCACGCTGATCATCGTTTCCCTGATCGTGGGATACCTTCGTCCGTATTTGAAAAAAGTGCTGGTCGATCTATGCGGAACGGATGAGCGCGCACAATTCTGGATGGCGTTTTCCAACATCCTGCTGATCGGTTTGCCATTGATCTTCGCGCTGAACTACAGGCCAGAATGGTCCAATACAGAGGAACTGTTCTTCAACCTTGCCGGGAAGTTGAGCGGCAACCTGGGCGGCCTATTGCTGGCCCTGGTTTGTGTCGGGATAATCGTTTCCTTCTTCGCGCTGGCTGCTCACAAACAGCCGAAAGTTGAAACAAAATGAAGATCGCAGTGACCGGCGCGTTCAGTTATTCGGGCAAATACATCACACGGCGATTGCTGGAACGAGGCGAGGAAGTCATCACGCTGACGGGGCACCCGAATCACCCCGATCCATTCAACGGACAGGTCAAAGTCTACCCATTGGATTTCGATGAAGTGGGTATGGCCAACTCCCTGCGAGGCGCGGACGTGTTGGTCAACACCTATTGGGTCAGGTTCGATAAGGGTGAGAACACCCAGCCCCGCGCCGTGGAAAACACGAAGAAACTCGTCAATGCCGCCAAGTCCGCGGGCGTAAAACGGATCGTGCATATCAGCATCGCAAATCCATCTGCCGATTCGCATCTGCCCTATTACTGGGGCAAGGCGGCAAATGAAAAAACGGTCATCGAGTCGGGATTATCCTACGCGATCCTGCGCCCTACGGTGCTGGTCGGAGACGAGGACATCCTGATCAACAATATCGCCTATCTCCTCAGGCGCTTCCCAGTTTTTGCGCTGCCCGGCGACGGCTCTTATGGCATCCAACCCGTTTATGTGGACGACGTGGCACAACTGGCCGTTGAAGGGGCCTACAGCAGGGAAAATTACATCATCGATACCGTCGGACCCGACATTTTTACTTTCAAGGAAATGGTGGCGTTGATCGGTGAAAAGATCGGCGCCAGACGGCCGTTGATCTCCCTCCCGCCGCGGTTGGCGTTATTAGCCGCACAGTTTTTAAGTCTGTTTGTCAAAGACGTATTACTTACCCCCGAAGAAGTGGACGGATTGATGGCAGGCTTGCTGGTCTCAAAAGAACCGCCGCGCTGTAAAACGCGGCTGGCAGATTGGCTGGAGGAGAATAAGGATAACGTTGGAACACAGTATGCTTCAGAGTTGGAAAAGCACTACTAAAGAATGACAGCACTTTCAAGGTAACCGTCATTTGATTTCGACAACTCCATTGCATTGGGGGCTATCTATACACCCGTAATACTTCTTCCCTTTTTCTAGGCCATGACGATGGATTCGCAGCACCATCATGCGGCCGCAGACAGGGCACAACGGAACTGAATCAGCCTCGGTCGAGGCGCGAAGCGGTTCGGTCGTCTGCACTTTTACGATCGAAAACTTGAACAATTCCGCCAGATCTTCCTGGTCATAATGATCGTTCGAGGGGATGTGCACGAGCGGCAGTCCGGCACTCAGGAACAGATCCTGCATGAATTTATCGGTCTCGCGTGTCTCATTTTTGGTGATCGGTTTCACCAACTCGATGCCGAATGCAGGCTTGAGTGTATCGGGTTCGCATAACAAAAAATCGACATGCTTGCGGAAGATCTTGTTGAAGAAGTGAACATTCTCATTGGGGCGCACAATATAGAAGATATCGTTGAGCGCAACTTTGGGGCAAATAACATAATAATTTTGCACCATGTTTTGAAGAACGCGAAACAAAGCCAGCTCAGGCGTGGACATGAACTGCTCGCGCAGGCGGTACGGCAGGCGTTCGTCGAGTTCTTTAAGTGGAGTTGATTTTAGGTCTGTCATGGGTTTATCTCGTACCATTATAGCAGGTGCTTTTCGATAATCCCTATTCTGCAATCAGACGATTACGCAAATCGATTTCCTCATTTTCCGTGCCTACCTCCTCATCCAGCCAGGCGGCGCGCAAGCGGGTGAGGATTTCCTTGTATCTTGGCCCCGGTTCAAGGCCGCTTTCTTTCAGATCGTCACCGGATGTGAATGGTTGTATCTTTTGCCAGGTTTTGAGATAATCGCGCAAATGCTCGTCGGAAGATGCCAGCCAAGCGGCATACACACTGAGCGCGGGATATTGATCGAGGTGAAACGTCCACTGGCTGGGCTTCCAATCCTTGAATGAGGGCAGGTCGCCGCGCAGGGAAGCCGCTCCACGCGCAGCCTTTGTCAACTGGGCCGGGAAGGCAAGCCGCTCGGCAATCTCTTCGACATCTTTCTCAGAATGGCCGATCAAAAGTAATATCCATCCCAGCGTCTGTGCGAACGAAAGCATATCGGGAATTGTGAATTCGCCAAATCCTTTTGAAGGCTCGGTTTGCAATGCAGACAAACGTTTAGGATCAAAGCTTGAAAAGGCGGGGTGAACGACGGTCAACAAACCCAATTCATTCACTTTTTCCAACATTGTCACGCAGTTGGTTTCATCAAAGATCAAATCGACTTCATGCCGCAGCCGTTCACCGCTCAGAGCCGCCAATACTGCTTTCGCATCATCGTTGAAATATCTCATCGTTTCAGGTCCGATCTCAAATCCATATCGTTCCGCATAACGGATCGCGCGGAACATACGGGTAGGATCGTCTATAAATGAGTTGGAATGAAGAACACGGATCACGCCCCGCTCCAGGTCTGATCGTCCATCAAGGACATCCACCAACTCCCCCAAATGATTCCCATCCAGCCGCATCGCCATCGCGTTGATCGTAAAATCGCGGCGGCGCATATCATCCTCAATGGTCGAGCGTGTGACGGTCGGCAGGGCGCCGGGAGATGCGTAGATCTCCGAACGGGCAGAGACCAGGTCGAAGGAAAGCGAAAAATCCGTCTGTTGAAAAGCAGGAAAATCCAACCGTTCCAGTGTCGACTCGTTAATTGTCCAGGTGGCTGTCTTGAATTTGGAATGGACCAAAACCCTGCCGCCGATCTTTTTTAGGATATAGTCTGCGAAAACCGCGCTATCTCCCTCGACCACCAGATCGAACTCCCTGACCGGGTACTCCAAAAGGATGTCACGCACCACCCCACCCACCAGGTACAGCGGCATCTGAAGCATGGACGCATGATGCGCCAATAAATGGAGCAATTCCAACCGTGACGCATCCAGTGATTTTTCGAGCAGGTCAGAATAATTTGGTCCCATTTCGATATTGTAGCAGAGAAAATCGTGCCCCAAAGAGCATCGGGTCTATAGTATAATCGGCGCATCATGCTGAACCCGTTGCCGTCCCCTGCAAGCAAATGTAAACCTGCCTGGTCTGGATAAAGGTTCAGTTCACCACGTCAATAGACGGCTCCCAGACTCTGGCGAGCCGTTTTATTATTAACATCCCTCACCACCACCCCTCTCCCTAAAGGACAAAGGCACAACGGTGAAGGGAGGATAGAATGGACATCAAACAACTCACCGACGAAATGCACCGCCTCGTGGCCTCCAAGGGCTGGTATGCGGAAGACAGCAACCGCCCGCAGACCCCACGCAACCTGGCCGTCTCGCTTTCGATCGAAGCGGCCGAGATACTGGAGCATTTCCAGTTCACCGACGAGATCAAGGACAAGGACGAACTGGGCGCCGAACTCGCAGACGTAGCCCTTTCTCTCCTGCAACTGGCCTCCATGTCAGAGATCGATCTGGAGGAAGCCATCCTGAAGAAGATCGAAGTGAACAAGAAAAGGACATGGGATC
>DATHRQ010000494.1:0-6617 GCA_035465095.1 Anaerolineales bacterium
ATGCCAGATCGCAGCTCATCACACAGGGTATCGTTGGATTTTTCAGTATGGTCAGCAACTATTTGCCGATTCACCCAAATTAAGCTAACTGAACAACCTGGCGAATGGACGGGCGGAATTAAATTTGCAGTAACGTAGTCAGGATTACCCAATTGATTTACCAAACTTTCAAATCTGATTTCTTGATTAGGGAATAAGCCAATAATTTTCAATTTGTCATCAGCAATAGTAAGTCCAATGCATTGCCTGTCTTTAGGTTGAGCGCAATTTGCGGAGATCAAATTTGCTTGAGTATTCTCTTTTAGAATAGGATCCCAATAGCCAACAGTAGTCTCTCGTATAGTATTTTGAGAGATAAAAGTCAATTTATGTAGAACAGTTAGTACATCCTCTTTAGTTGATTCATTTAGTTCCAGTCCATACCAACATGGTGCGGCGCATGGAATGCCCGTGAACATACTTTTATCCATTTGTTCAGGTGATGGAGTTGCTGTAGGAGTAGGTGTAGTGTTTGTACAACCAAAGAGAAATACGTTGACGACCATAATTATCAAACAAATCAATATAGGTTTAGCTTTTATCTTGTGCATATTTATCTGATCACCCTCTTATAAAACCCCTCCGCCCTCAGCATATTATTCCCATACTCCGCCCGCGCGGAGATGATCTCACCGTTCAAGCCTGCGGCTTTCTCCCGCAGGTCTTTATTTTCTATTCCCTCCATGATCGCCTCCGCAATCGACTGCGGATTGGTTGAATCGAACAGCAATCCGTTTTCGTTCGGCGTGATCCACTCGCGGATGGATTCCAAATCGCCCGCGACGGGGAAGCATCCGCAAGCCATGCCTTCGAGCAGGGTGTTCGGTGTGCCGTCGTGGATGCTGGGCGAGACCAGTATCTGCGCGCGGCGATACAGGTCTGCCATCTCCGCGTTGGGGACGGGCGCGAGCAGCTCCACGGCGCCTTCGATCCCCAACTCCTTCGTCCATCTGACGGCTTGCGCTTCGCCCTGCATCCCTGTGCAAAGGAACTTCGCGTTCGGGTGTTTTTCCAGCACCAGCGGGATGGCTTTGAAGAACGAATCATTGCGGACATACGGACGCACTCCGCGCGGATTCAGGATGACAGGTTCCTGCACCAACGTTTCAGGCGGATAAAAAACATCGCTTCGGATGCCCCCGTTGCCGGGTGCCACCAAACTGGGTTTATCCACGCTGAAACCCCATTGCTTCGCCAAGCGCACATCCCGATGACAATCGGAATGCAAGCCGTCTGCCACACTCATCGTCCAGCGGGTGTAATGTCGCATCAGCGGCGTGGACGGTGCGTGTAATGTGAAGTCGTTGCCCCAGGTGGAAACGACAAGCGGTGTGCCGTTGTATGCGTCCGCGGCCAGCATGCCCTCATATGGAATCCGCATGGCGTGCACGAGATCGGGCTTCACTTCCTCGATGAATCCGCGCAATCGCTGGGCAGGGCGGCGAATCGTCAGAGGGCCGAACCACTGTCTGATTTTGGTGCGCAGGCCCAGGGTGCGTGCAGAGGCGCTGCCCGGGCGTTGACTCGATCTTTTCAACGAGGAAAAAGCCACAGGGAATACCTCCAGCCGTTTAATGGGGAGGTCCAATTGGACAGGAAATGTGGAACCGATATACACTTCGTCACCGCGTTCGATAAAGTGGCGGATCCAATTCATGGCAATGGGAGAGCGGGCGTCAACCACAAATAAAATACGCATGCCGCGATTATACTCATTTGCTTTGTCATTTCGAGTGGTGCGAGGCGCCACGACGAAGTGCCCGCAGGGTAGAAATGTTTTGCTCGACGATAGCAGATTTCTCCTCGTTGCACTCGTCGAAATGACAACTACCAAGGGCTTTCAGCCACCCTGTACGTCATTGCCCGCTTGGATGAGTTACGGTATAGTTAATCCGCTATGAGCAAGGGCCGTATCCTGATCGTTGAAGATAATATGGATAACTATCAACTTGTGCGCTTTGTTTTGGAACGCGCCGGGTATGATGTTTTTTTGGCCGTGAACGGACGGGATGGTGTGGATGCGGCCCACGCACAAAGACCTGATCTGATCCTGATGGACCTCGGTATGCCCGAAATGGACGGCTGGATCGCCACCGAGAAGCTGAAATCCGATGATATAACGCGCTCCATTCCCTTATATGTGCTATCGGCACATACGCTGCCGCACGACCGCAGGCGGGCGCTCAAGGCGGGCTGTGATGGGTTTGTCCCGAAACCGATCCACATGAAAAACTTTGTGGATGTGATCGAGCAGGCATTGCTGGTGGTGGATTTAAAAAAGAGATCGCAAAAATCAGTAACAAATAACAAGTAGAACCGTCATTTATTTACACGTGTAATTGGCACGTGGAGAATTTTTATTTTTCTTTGGAAAGGGTATATCTATGAAACAAATTTGTGTCGTCGGCGTGGGATACGTCGGTCTGGTGACAGCAGCCTGTTTTTCAGATCTGGGCAACCGCGTGGTTGCGCTCGATGTCGATGAACAGCGCGTCGAGAATCTCAAAAAGGGCATCATGCCCATTTATGAACCCGGCCTTGAAGAGCTGGTAAAACGCAACGTAAAAAGTGGGAGACTATCATTTACGACCTCGTATAAAGATGCGCTGAAAGGCGCGGAATTCGCCTTTATCGCAGTGGGGACTCCTTCCGGCGTGGACGGCAACGCAGATCTCAAATATGTCGAATCTGCTGCACGTTCCATTGCTGAAAATATGAGTGAACCCATCATCATCATCAATAAATCGACGGTTCCCATCGGCACTGGAGACTGGGTCTCTGACATCGTCAAATCTGCCCAGCCCAAGCCGATCGACTTTGCTGTTGTCTCGTGCCCAGAGTTCCTGCGCGAAGGCTCGGCCATTGCAGACTTCATGAGCCCGCACCGCAACGTGATCGGTTCATTGGATCTGGATGCCGCCAATAAGGTCGCTCAATTGCACCTGGCTTTGCGCGCGCCGATCGTCATTACCGATCTGCGTACCGCCGAAATGATCAAATACGCCAGCAACGCTTTCCTGGCCGCCAAGATATCCTTCATCAACGAGTTGGCGGATGTCTGTGATGCCTACGGCGCAGATGTCAAGGAAGTGGCGGCCGGCATGGGTTACGATGCGCGCATCGGACGTCATTTTTTGGATGCCGGTCTCGGCTGGGGTGGCTCGTGCTTCCCGAAGGATGTGCAGGCGCTGGTGTATATGGCCAAGGAAAAGGGACTCAACCCGCGCATTCTGAACGATGTAGTGGATGTGAACTATGACCGCCGCAAGGCTGTAGCCAGGAATGTCCAAACCATGCTTGATGGCAGTGTGGAAGGCAAGACGATTGGTCTGCTGGGCGTGGCCTTCAAACCCAACACCGACGACATGCGCGATGCGCCCTCGGTGGATATAGCCGGTGATCTGATCAGGGCTGGCGCAACGGTCCGCGCGTACGACCCTGTGGCCATGGATGTCGCCCGTACGATGATGACCGATGTGGAGTTCTGCAAGGATCCCTACGAGATGGCAAAGGACAGCGATGCGCTGATCGTGGTTACCGAGTGGAACGAGTTCAAACAGCTTGACCTCGAAAAAATAAGGGACCTGCTCAAGACCCCGGTTGTATACGATGGCCGCAATATTTACGACCCCGCCCGCATGAGGGAACTGGGTTTCACATACCAGGCTATCGGACGCGGTTCCAACAATCATTATTCTGTCATAACAAATGAAGTGGAGCAGGCTTTGGCTTAGTCCCATCATAGAAAGGCGGCTGGGAGATTGCTTCGCCTTCCCACAATAACATATCGCAAAAGAGTCGGGTACAATTGCCCGACTCTTTTCTTATGGTTGCAAAAAATACCCCACCCGTTTGTGATTACGAAGGCTCTGATTACCAGACCTCCTTTTGGGATAAAGGTGGGCGCGCCTATGAAGACCGCACTGAAGCCATTGCCATAAAGCGGCTCCTTCCCAAAAGCGGACGCCTGATGCTGGAACTCGGGGCTGGTGCCGGACGAAACACGCCGCGCTACGCTGGCTTTGAGCGCATTGTCGTGCTCGATTACTCACGCACGCAGCTTGAACAGGCGCAGCAGCGGCTTGGCAATTCCGATAAATACATATATGTCGCGGCAGACGTGTATCGACTTCCGTTTATCGATAACTTGTTCGACGGCGCAACCATGATCCGCGTGCTGCATCACATGGCAGATGCGCCAAAAGCCTTGAAACAGATAAAAAATGTAATGACTTCAGGCGGCATTTTCATCCTTGAATTTGCCAATAAATTGAATCTCAAAGCGATTTTCCGTTATCTGCTCGGCAGGCAATCGTGGAGTCCGTTCACTTTGGAGCCGGTTGAGTTCGTTGAGCTAAATTTTGATTTCCATCCCAAGGCCGTGCGCAATTGGTTGACTGAACTGGGATTCTCTATCGAGCGAACGCTGACCCTTTCGCATTTCCGTGTTGGGTTTCTTAAACATGTTGTCCCAACCGGAATACTGGTCTTCTTCGACTCGATTTTCCAATGGACGGGTGCGTTGTGGCAGTACACGCCTTCCGTGTTTGTGAGAGCCAAAAAAGAGACTGGGGAACAAAGAGTAGTTGAAATTCCCAAAAATGTGGTTTCACTTTTCAAGTGTCCTGATTGCGGAAGTTCTCCGTTAGTAGAGAGAACAGATCATCTTGAATGCTCGAGTTGTAAAAAGAAATGGGAAGTTAGGGATGGGATTTACGATTTCAGGGAACCAACAAAAAACTGACGGTAGCACCGTCAGTTTTTTGTTTTTGCCTGTATCATCCCTGTAATTGCATTCCAAATTGGGCATCGATCATAAATACCGAGGAACGCGATCATACCGCCGATGCCAAGGACGAGCCAATTGCTGGTCGAGACCCCGTACATGACAAGCATTGCGCCCGCGCCAAGACGCAGCATGCGATCCAGTGTTGACATGGGCATTTTCATATCCCTGCCTTCAGCGAGCGCTTCGAACATCGCGCGATAACTTGTTTCGTTTTGTGCCCCTGTGATGCGGGCAGACACCTCACCGTAATGAACGGCTAACACTGTGGGAATACCGATGATCTTGAAGTGTTCAAGCACCTCGTGAGATTCATCAACGTCGATGGGCATGAATTCGACTTTGTCCTTGTATTCTTTGGCAACTTTTTCAAGGATGGGTTTTGTGATCTTGCACGGCGAACACCAACTTGCCCAAAAATCAACCACGATGGGTTTCTCGGCTTGTGAAACTTTAGTCTGGAACTCTGTAATATTCATAATGAATAACAGGAGCAGATGATCTCTCATCCGCTCCTTGGCGGTCGGGAAGTCTATCTCTTGTACGTGCTAAATTTGAAGGGCGCGTAAAGCGGGCAGAACGAGATGACCGATGTCAGCAGGAACACCCCGCCCAGAACGACGAGTATGATTCCCGCCGTACCGGTCACGATGCCGCCAAAATAGAGATAGGCGAACACAGCAGCGAGAATTACACGGATGGTGCGATCGGTATTTGACATATTGCGTTTCATGGAAAATCTCCTTTGTTTTGTTTGATGCCCACATTGTAGGAGATTCGGGTGTTTTTGTATGTGACAAAGTCACATAACGGAACGGGATTTCAACTCTTCGAATTCTAATACTTCGATGGTTCCCCGACCCGCTTCTATCAAACTCTCTTTCGAGAAATCCTCCAGGATACGACTGATCACCTCGCGGGAGCTCCCCAACTCTGCGGCAATTTCTTGATGCGTGATACGAATCGGATTCTGGACCTTAGCCTGATTCAACAAAAAAGAAATGACTCTGCGATCCATACGTTTGAACACCACCTCATCAACAACTGTCATCACTGTTGAAAGCCTTGCCGATAACAGATCGAATACGAACTCTCGCCAGGGTTCATATTTATTTACCCATGCACGAAATATATTCGCAGGTATCATGACCGCCTCTGCGTCCTCCTCAACGGTGGCGATGGCTGGGAAGGATTTGTCGCTCATGATGGCATTTGCACTCAGAATGCAGCTTTCCCCCAAACCAAAGCGATACAACGTGATCTCACGTCCTGTTTCGCCGATCTTATACACGCGGACTACGCCAGAAAGGAGTATCGCGATCCCATCCACACGGTCGCCGTCCACAAAAACATCGTGCCCAGCAGAGATGTTGGCAAACTGTGCGTGTTTTCTTAATTCGTCAATGAGAGGAGCATCCGCTTTTTGTAGAAACGGCATGGCCCGTATGATTCGGTTGAGTTCGTTTGTGTCTAACATAGTCAGCCTCTACAATTTTTCAACTACCCAAAAATGGGACAAACCGAATATTTTCAAGGGGGTTTTTTCCAGTAATTGCAGGATATTACGAAGTATTTTTCCGAATCCCCCAAAGCGCGCGATAATATTGTCGTAAGCGCCGAAAATGATCGTCCGTTCGATGAATTTGATGGGCAGATCCTCGAATAATTTTTGCATATCTCGAGCAGAGTAAACGCGAACGTGCGGTGCTAGTTTGTCACGCCAGGCGCGCGGCAGATAATTTACGAATAATTTGTTGCCGAAGTGATATTTCCCGTTCTTGTAGATTCCGTG
>DATHRQ010000495.1:0-7563 GCA_035465095.1 Anaerolineales bacterium
ACCGTCGGGAGCCAGCATCAGTGCCAGCGAGAAGGTGATGGTCAACTCTGGCGTCAGGATGAGATTCACTCCTCCCGCCAAAGCGACATCTGATTCGCCGTTTCGCAAACTTTGACACGCGAGATGCGTTGCCACCAACGACGATGAACAGGCGGTGTCAATCGCCATGCTCGGTCCACGCAGATCGAAGGCATACGACAAGCGATTTGCCGCGATGCTGTGCGCATTGCCTGTGCCTGCGTAGGCATCTATCATTTCGGGGTTATCAAATTGCAGGCGCGAGTAGTCATAACTGCTGATACCGACGAAGACGCCCGTGCGGGTTCCAGCCAACGTGTCAGGCAGGATAAATGCATTTTCGAGCGCCTCCCAGCTGACTTCCAGAAGGAGGCGTTGTTGCGGATCCATGCGTGCGGCTTCCCGCGGCGAGATGCCGAAGAAGGCGGGGTCGAACATATCCACATCCTCAAGGAACCCGCCGAAGCGCGTTGTGATCTTGCCGGGGTCGGGATTCTCTGAATGGAAGGCATCCACGTCCCAGCGGTCAGTAGGAACTTCAGTAATCGCGTCCACGCCGTTTCGGAGAAGCCCCCAAAAGGCGCCTGGATTTGGCGCTTGGGGGAAGCGGCAGCTCAAACCGATAATGGCAATCGGTTCTTTGGCGTATGTTTGCGTTGGCTGAACTGGTTTCGGAGATACTTTTGTTTGTTTACTTTGTGCATCGTTCGCTAAATGATTTGCCAGCAATTCAATCGTCGGATAATCCCATGCCAGGGTGGGGGAGAGCCTGCGATTAAGGAAGGTTTCAAGATCGCCTGTGAGGCTGACGGCCTGGATGGAGCCTAGCCCATAATAAGTAAAGGGTTGTTTGGGATCAATGGATGATGAATCCAATTCGAGTATGGAAGCGACGCGGGTGACGAGGAAGGTTTGGATTTCGGAGGCGGGTTTGGGTGTGTGAGTTTTTTCTTTTGGCTTGACCTTCTCCCTCACCCCTAACCCCTCTCCCAGCAGGAGAGGGGGATTCTTCGCCCTCCACTCCCCAACCACATCCAACTCTCCATCCAAAAAAGCGGATTTTGTTGCACGGCGCTGTATCTTGCCGCTGGATGTTTTGGGGATGCTCATCGGCTTGACCAAAACAATGGCAAAGATTTGCAAGTCGTGTTTTTCTGCAACCGCCTGACGAATGGCAGAAGAGACTTCCTCTATATCAGCTCGTCTGCCTTTGCGTGTGACCTCCTGCACGACGACCAATTTTTCTTTGCCTTCGTCTGTCACTGAGAAGGCTGCGCCCGCCCCGGGCTGCAAAGCGACATGTGCAGATTCAACTGTGAGTTCAATATCCTGCGGGTAATGGTTGCTCCCGTGAATGATGATTAAGTCTTTCAAACGGCCTGTGATGAAGAGTTCTCCATCTTTCAAAAAGCCGAGATCGCCCGTTCGTAGGAAGGGACCTTCGCCAGTATCCGCTAAATGGGCATTGAAGGTTTTCTCCGTTTCATCAGGCATGTCCCAGTATCCCTGTGCAACACTGGGCCCCGATACCCAAATCTCGCCCACTTGGTCTGGAGCACATGTTTCCAAAGTATTCGGGTTAACGATTGCAATGGTTTGATCGATCATCGCCTTGCCGCAATTGACCATTGTTAATGCGTTTGCATCATCGGCAGTTGTGGGAACTGCGCGGTCGTTTTCGAGAGACTTTCTATCAACTGTCAGGGTGCGGAGTGCTGATGGCCCTTCTCCACCAGATACGATCAGCGTGTTTTCCGCCATGCCGAAACAGGGATAGAAGGCATCTTTTCGGAAGCCGCAGCCTGCGAAAGTGCGTGCGAAGCGTTCCAGCGTCTCAGGGCGAATCGGTTCGGCGCCGCAAAAGGCCAAAGTCCATGAGCTCAGATCCAGTGTTTCGATCTGGTCGGGGGTGATCTTGTCTACGCACAGGTCATAGGCGAAGTTGGGCGCGCCGCTGGTCGTCCCTTTGTAGCGGCTGATCGCTTCGAGCCAGCGGAATGGCCGCTGCAGGAACGAAACGGGCGACATCAATGTCGACGGTCCATTGACATACATCGGTTCGAGAATGCCGCCGATCAACCCCATATCGTGATAACTGGGCAGCCAGAAAACGCCCGATGCGTTTGAGTCCAGTTGAAAACCGTGGCGGATGGCTTTCAGGTTATGCAGTAGATTGCCATGTGTGAGCATAACGCCCTTTGGCTCGCTGGTGGAACCAGAGGTATATTGGAGGAAGGCCAACGTTTCAGATGAGATATCAGGATGACGCCAGTCCGCTTCGATCCCAGCTGGAACCTGCTCTGTGTTCAACCAATTTAATCTCCCGAGATCGGGTGCGTGCTCAAAACGCTGTTCGATGTTCTGGTGGATGACTGACGTGGTCAGCGCAAAGGATGCGCGGGCATCCGCCACGATGGTTTGAATGCGGGGAACGGGACGATTGAGGCGCGGCGGGTAGGCGGGGACAGCCGTTACGCCGGCATATAAACATCCGAAGAAGGAGGCGATGTAGTCCAGTCCAGGATGGTATAAAAGAAGGGCGCGTTTGCCCCGTGCATTTTGACTCTCCAGCCATGCGCCGATGGCACGCGCCTGACGATCCAGTTCACCATAGGTGATAGTGACAATATCCTCGTCACTGTTCTGGATGAATCGATAGGCAAGGTTGTCGGGTTGTTCCTCCGCGCGTTCTTGCAGAAGATCAAGGAGTGTATTAAATGTAAATGGATGAGCGGATTTGACCAGGCGGGATGATTGCATAAAAAGAAAAACTACCTAGTTTATTTAATATGGAATTATTTATAACACAAACGAAATGTGTGATTAAAGCAGCCTGTACTCAGGATGCCGGATGGAATTAGGAATTAATTGTAAAGGTCACTCATCCAGACTGGAAAGATCGATCAGGTTCCCCAGCAAACCCATGGAAACAGCCGCACCCAATGCCACGGATGATATTTGTGTGAGCGACCAAGAGTAATCATACCTGAACACGGGAGTCAAATCCACGGAAGATGCTGCAGAGTTGACGTGAATTAGCCATGTCCCCAAAATGGCTGTAAAGATGGAAGCCGTGGCAAGCATCATTTTAAGGATGCGCAATTTTAGTAGGCCGCCGATCGAGAAGGTCAGCGCGATCAGAATACATCCGGCTGTCACCAAAAAACCCATGGGCGGGGTTTCAATGAAGAGCCAGTAAAATACCAATAAAGCAATATTCATGATCACCCCTCCCGTAAGCGTTCCAAAGATGATTCTTAGGAGAGCACTGGATGCCTGGAAACGTTCCATGATGACTCTTGTTATAAAGATGCCCAGCCCGAAGATCGAGCCGACGATCAGACCCTGTTCGAGCGAAGTGGTGATCCGCGCAATATCGAAAAAATTTGGAAGGCGATAGGTGAAATACACCTGGATGCCAATACCCAGGGAGGCACCGAGAAAAGCCGCCATGTAAGCACTGATCAGCCTGACAGGCTGCTGTACCAACCGAAGCATGATCCATTCCATGGTCAGCCTGAAACGTACGTCCCTCTGTACAAAGGATGGGAGATTCCCTGCTGTTTGCTGGACCAGTAACAGCGTCGTGTACTTCCTCTCTTCATCCGTATGATCGAGAATGAACTGAACAGCAGTTGCAGAACGGAGATGCCCGATCAACCCTGCGGCCATATCGCCCACCTCAGAATCTTCCAGTGCCTGCATTCCAAGGCGTTTCATTTGCTCTGTATTTAATGAGACGTCATTCCATGCCTGGCCGGGTTGGGTCAGAATACGCACCCCGTCGAAGATCTGCTGGCGAAGAAACACGTTGTCTGAAGTCGTTCCGATCTCCAACAGGGAGGCTGTCATGTCCTCGGTCATTTCCCTGGGAAACAGGCGGATATCCAAATCCTCCATCAGATGACCGATGATACGCCCTGTAATCGCCTCACTCTTTCTTTGCAGCAATTCCGATGCCACGCCAAGTCTTTCGCGGGGATTATTTACGATTGACCACCATTGGTCATCGTTATAACCATAGGTCAATGCCTGGGCCAATACGAAACGGCCATATACTTGCAGATTGATTTTGTGGCGTTCCATGTCGATCAGGGCAAATTTGGTCAACCCAAGATTGTAGATACCGTTGCTGGTGTACCAGCGCTCCAGACCATGGCTCAACAAAAATTCTGTTTCATTGTTGGCATCAGGAGATTTGTCACCATCCGTGGCGGCTGTCACATGTTCGGGGGAGGTTTCGAAGATGTGGTAAAGCACTTTCATGACTATGCCTGCCGACTTTGGCCGCAATTGTGGGTCGGCGGATGTCACCCGCCTCAATACGTCCACCAGCTGCCCAGGCAAATCTTCGTTAAACTCTCGCGGGTCAGGGAGTTCCTGTTTGGAATGGGTTTGTTCCAACCCTAATTGTTTTTTTCCGCTCCAGGGCAGTTCCCCGGTGAACATTTCGTAGAGCAGGATGCCAAAACTGAATATGTCTGACCTGGGGGTGATGGCCTTCAATTGGATCTGTTCCGGCGGTGCATATGGCGGCGTTCCATGCCCAGTGTGGAATGCCAATGTGGAAGTTGTAACCATGCGAGCCAGACCAAAATCAGCTAGGTACACTCTCTGGCTTAGGTCAAGCAATATATTCGAAGTCTTGAGATCGCGGTGGATGATCTCCTGGGAGTGAAGGTAATCCAAGGCAGATGCAATTTCCGCACCATAGCGCAGGACGTCATCAGGTGATAAGGGTGTTGTTCTGATCTTATCGGCTAATGTGCCGCCGGGTATATAGGGGTTGATCGTGAAGCGTAGTCCTTTATCGAAACCGTATTCATGCAGGGGCAGGATATGTGCATGTCGCAATTTAGCCAGTTCATCCAATTGGTGCTCGTCCCTGATGATATCTGCTTCGGCTTCAGCCGTATCTGGAACCTCACTGAACTTGATGGCGTAAATCTTGTTTTGCCCGGTATCGAGACCTGACCATACCACGCCCTGCCCCCCGATACCGATCCGCTCGAGCAATTTATATTGATGGAACAGCGCTCCGGATGTAAGTGAATCCAGAGAGGATTGTGCGTGCGCGGCTGTCATGGATCCGATACTTGAGCCGGGGTCACTTTATACCAATAATCTGACATCCGATATCAAAGAATACATGCGCTTCATACCCGGTTGCCTGCAAGTCATTTTGGAATTGGATGGTCAGTGTGCGAGTTGCAGTGTCAGGAATTATCCGGTCAACACCGCTTCTCCAGTTGCCCTCGGTAGGTATATCGCTGGGAGGGGCGCTGTCTGAGGTGTTCCATATCAAACCTGCATCGAGAAGCAGCCTGTCGAGTTTTTGAGATTGAGGCGTTTTCACCCAGTACGCAAAAAATCGGTTGATGGTAATCGTGTTACCGCTGTTATTGGTGATGTCCATTGCGAGCACATTAGGGCTTGGGCTTGTCCATCCACTGATGGATACTGATGTACAAACCGGGTTTGTTGGAGCCGAGGGTGTCGGTGTTGGCACGGAGGTATTTGTTCTGGTTGGAGGGATACTTGTCGGTTTCGGTGTAAATGTCGATGAGGGGATCGGCGTTACAGTCGGGGAAAGAGTCGGAGATGGAAGTACGAGAAGTGTACCCGTTGGGGCGAAGGTCAATGTTGGCGCGCTTGTGAGGGTTGGGGTCGATGTAAGAGAGGGGGTAGGTGTGATTTGACCTTGGATTTGTCCCTGTGCTTCTGCCGGAGATACAGGAGTGAGTTGATCATATGAGCAAAATTCACCCGTCAACGTGCAGGCCAGATCCATTTCCTTCTGGTTCAGCGGCTCAGGTTCTGAGGGAGGACTGGCTGCCTCGTTTCCGTTTCGGCCTCCCAGTTGGACGCTGACTTTCTGCCCGGCCCCGAAATATTGTTCCTCTCCCTGGGACACAAGTCTGGCCGATCCGTTATAAAGATTCACTTCCATTTCACCGTTTTTGATCGCATTGATGCTGGCATCACCCATCAGGGTCAGTTCCGCGCCGTTGATGTTAAAGCGCATCCCGCTTCCATCCGGAGATGTGATCATAAGACCGTCAAACGGGACTTTCTCACAAGAGATCTGCCCGAGTTCACTGGAGAAATAGAACGATTCCAAACTGTCGCCGTCTTCGCTTGCATTGTCCAACGTGGCATTACCGAAGACCACCATTGTGACCGTTTCGCCTGGCAGGGAACGAGGCAGGTTTGCGACGATCTTGAAAACCGCAATGCCCCATTCATCGCTATCCAAGTTGAGGGGAGAGGCGGAAAGCCGTCGTAATATGTTGACAGAAACAATATCGCCGCGTTCAGAAAACCGCTGATTGGCATCCGCCACAAGTTCAGCCTTGATGGTGGTGTTGCCGTAGCAGACATTATTAGAGTTTGTTTCATCACAAAAATTACCGGAAGCCTGGATCGCTTTGTCGATCAACGCCTGACATCTGGCATTGTTGCGGGCAATGGCTGTTGCCGTTAGGCTGGATGACAAACCAAAGGGAACAAGACCGCTTCGGAAAAGGGCAAATCCGGTGATACTTACACATACAAATGCAATGAACGCTCCCAACAACAAATAAAGGTAGGAGGATCGTTTTCTTTTCCTACGCGGCGATGCCCGACGAGACGGGCCACGGGAGTACGAGCGGTTTGGTGTGTCCATTTGATTGCCTATTTTTCCAAATCATTACAGGTGAGGTAGCTATTCCTCCTTCTTTTCGGGCAAAATGCGATAATAAGTGACCAGACGTATGCGGCTGAGACGTAATCGCGCTCCGCTTGTCATTGGATAGGCGGCATAGGGGACGAGACGTTCATCGTTCAGCCAGGTTCCGTTCGTGCTGGAAAGATCGATGATCTCATAGCCAGAGTCCTTCCGTTTGATCATTGCATGTCTTCTTGACAGCCCCATTTTGAAACCATCGAAATCAGAAAGGTCAAGGAATGCCTCTGCTGTTGCAACGACCTTACGACCGATCACAAATTCCGGATGTTTAATGATCTCGACAGGTTTGGTCGTTCCCTCAAAATAAACGGCTATTCCATCACTTGGAATGATCGATTCGTCGATTTGCAGCTCTTCAGGCTTTTCTGAATAGTTTATTTTTATATCAGTATTTCTGGTTGTCGCGTACAAATGAGATTCCGTATTTAGAGGCGCGCCGCAATGTCTGCAAATGACAGCTTCCATTGCGTTTTCATTTTTACAAATTTGGCAGAACTTCCCGGATGTATTCAAAGACTATTCTCCAGATTGAAATATTCTAATTCGTATACCATTTGCAAATCTTACACTGAATTACCTTAAATTACAACAAATAAACAGAACAATCACATTATCATAATTTTTAGGCTGAAAAACGATACTCCCGCAATGTACACTTTAAAATGTCACACCTAGGGTAGGCAAAGGCGGGCGCATATTGAGAGAAATATGCGGTCGTTCGTAATGATAATATCGCAACCAATCCTCTACTTGTAAGGTCAGTTGTGGGATTTGAGCAGGCTGGTACTTTGCCCACCCCAAGCATTCTTTTCTCA
>DATHRQ010000496.1:0-5884 GCA_035465095.1 Anaerolineales bacterium
GCCACGTCGGTCGTTTTTTCCTGTCCACACAGTTCATATACATCGGCGATCAGGTCCTTGACGCCGCCTTTGTCCAGTTTGTGGTTGACAAATCGAACCTCGTCGGGGAGGACGCGGTTGAAGAGCACGCGCCCAACCGTCGTGTCGATGACGCGTGTCTCAGGTTCGGGCAGGCGATCATCGTTATCGTCATACCAGGTCGTTGTCAGCAATTTGATCTCTGAGTGAACCTCCACCTGGTCCAGTGCGTAGGCCATCTCCACTTCGTCTATATCGGAGAAGGTTCGTCCATCGCCCTTATGCTCCGCCTTCTGTTCCATGGTCAGGTAATATACACCCAGCACCATATCCTTTGACGGTGAAATGATCGGTTCGCCGTCGGCGGGCTTGAGCAGATTGCGGGAGGCAAGCATGAGCTCGCGCGCCTCCTGAACAGCCTTCTGTGAAAGCGGAACATGGACGGCCATTTGGTCGCCGTCGAAGTCCGCGTTGAAGGCAGTGGTAACCAGCGGATGCAGTTGAATGGCTGAGCCTTCGATCAGTATCGGCTCGAAAGCCTGGATCCCCAGGCGGTGTAGCGTGGGCGCCCGGTTCAGCAAAACGGGACGTTCGCCGATCACGCCTTCCAGCGCCTCCCATACTTCGGGACGGTTGCGTTCGATCAAACGACGCGCGCCCTTGACGTTGGCCGCATAGTTATTCTGAACAAGCCGCGCGATCACGAACGGACGATATAGTTCAAGCGCCATGCTCTTCGGCAGGCCGCATTGATTCAATTTCAACTGCGGGCCGACCACGATCACCGAGCGACCGGAGTAATCCACGCGCTTACCGAGCAAATTGCGGCGGAAGCGTCCTTTTTTACCTTTAAGCATATCGCTCAAAGATTTAAGTTCGCGGCGTCCGCGGCGTGAAAGCGCCTTGCCGCGCTGCGAGTTATCGATGAGGCTGTCCACGGCTTCCTGCAACATGCGCTTCTCATTGCGGATGATGACATCCGGCGCGCCGAGTTCAAGCAGTCGCTTGAGGCGGTTGTTGCGGTTGATCACACGCCGATATAAGTCGTTGAGATCGGAGGTCGCAAAACGTCCGCCGTCGAGCTGCACCATGGGGCGCAAATCGGGCGGGATCACGGGCAGGTTGGTCAGGATCATCCATTCGGGACGGTTGCCTGAACGCTTGAAAGCTTCCACCACCTTGAGGCGGGTCGTGGCTTTCTTGCGCTTCTGCTTGGATTTGGTGGTCTTGACCTCATGCCAGAGTTCCTCTGCCAGTTTATCGAGATCAAGCCGTTCAAGAATGTCATAGAAGGCTTCGGCGCCCATATCCGCGCGGAAGACCTGCCCCCAACGTTGTTTCAGTTCACGGTAGCGAATTTCGCTGATGAACGTGAAGGGGCGCAGCTCCAAAAGTTCGTCGCGCTGACGCGAATTCTGGTTGGATGAAGCAGTTGTCTGTTCCTCCAACTGCGAGCGCAGTTTTTCCATCTGCAGATCAGCATCGGCTTTGACGCGCCCGGCCTCCATCTTGAGGTCTTCGAGTTCCTTGGCGCGTTCGTCCTTCAACTCGTTCTCAAGCGATTCCAGCTTGCTCTTGACGATCTTCTGGATCTGCGAAATGTGCTTGGTGGCAACCTTATCTCCAGCGTCGAGGATCTTTTCGTCTGTCAGTTCAAAGACAATGGCCTTTTTGGCATGTTCGCCCATTTGATCCTGGAGTTCCTTTTCCAGCTTTTGACCCTCTTTGATGACAGGTCCCAATTTTTCAGCAATTACCTCGTCGTAATTCTGTTCGAGAGCTGAGCTTTTTTGATTGATCTCTTTGATGGTCCCTTCGCGCTTCTTCTTGATCTCGGCGATCTTTGCGTTGATCTCTTCCGCCTGCTCACGCTCTGAATCGGTTATCTCTTCCTCGAGTCGTTTGAGTGCCTTCGTGCGGGCATCCTCATCAACATAGGTTACGATGTATTGTGCAAAGTACAACACACGATCCAGATTTTTGCGGGAGATATCCAGCAGCATACCAAGATAGGAGGGGATACGGCGTGTGTACCAGATATGGGCAACAGGTGTCGCCAGTCCGATGTGCCCCATACGCTCGCGGCGAACGGAGGAACGGGTTACCTCCACACCGCATTTATCGCAAACAATACCCTTGTAACGGGGGTTCTTATATTTACCGCAATAACACTGCCAGTCACGCTGCGGGCCAAAGATGGCCTCACAAAATAGACCATCCTTCTCGGGGCGCAGGCGCCGATAATTGATGGTTTCGGGTTTAAGCACCTCACCATAAGACCATGACAAAATGGTCTCAGGCGATGCGAGGCTGATACGGAGTGCGGTCAGTCCTTTGGTTTCCACTGGATACTCTCCTTGAAAAATGTTTCCTGCTCTGGGGATTTACTTGTTATGGCGTATAGCCGATTTGTTTAAAAGACAAACAAATGCAAGCGCTTCGAGAGTCCTCTCAAGCGCTTGCGGTATGTGTTTTTCGGTTTAATGTATACAACAGATAAATTATACGCAAAACAAGGGAAGAGTCAAGCAGATTCTCATTAATTTTGTATTTGAATCGCCCTCAGGACAGCAATCCCCTTGCAAAAGCAAGGATTCTCTGAATATCCTCAAAATTTGTGACCAATCCCACCGAAATACGGACAGCGCCGCTGGACCTGCCATCGATGCACAGTCGGAAATCATCCACAGTGAAACGGTCTTCATGGCCGGGCTGGGTAAAACATACATCCAACTCTACGCGCGAAATTTCGAGCGCCACCTCCCCTGCACCGGGGTTGCAGAAACAGCCTGTTCGCAGGGAAATGTTAACCTTGTTGGCCTCTTCTTCGATATAGCGATGGTCGAAGGCCTTGTCATCCTTGTCATAAAAGTTGACCGTCACCGCGCCGCCGCGCCCATCCATTTGGGTTGGTCCGAAAATGCGCGTCAAGGGAGTACCGTTACTGTGTGTCATGTCAGAAAGATTTTTCAACAACCAGCCGGTCAGGCAATGGACGCGTTCATGGATCACATCGTAGCCGATCGATTCAATATGCTTGAGACCAATTTCAATCGCAGGGATATTAAGATAATCGACCGTACCCTCCTCGAAGGCAGATGCTCCATCAGCCTGGTAGTATTTATCGCCCACCACGGATGCAAATGATATCGTCCCCCCTGCAAACCATGGACGCTGCAACTTTGCCAATGTCTCCTTGCGTGCGATCATCACCCCCAAACCTGTCGGGTATCCGAACATCTTGTAAAAAGATATGGGCACAAAATCAGGTTTGACCTGACTTAGATCCAGCGGGCTGGTGGGCACAAATGCCGCGGCATCGAGCAGCACGTCCCAACCGTGTCGATGCGCTTTTTCGATCCACTCGAGTGGGTGCTGCACAGAGGAGAAGTTTGATTGAGCCGGATAGGCAAAAAGATTGCTGCCGTCTTTCGAGGGCTGGGCAAGTTCTCGGTCCAAATGTGAAGCGTCGACCCGCATATCGGGTAATGAAATGGGAATGTAAGAAACGTCTGCCCCGCGCACATGCGCAAATTCGCGGATCCCATTCACGGAGTTGTGATTGTCGAACGTCAAGAGGTAACGTCCATTGGCAAACGGATATGCTTCACCGACCAGTTTCAAGGCGCCGCTTGCGTTGGGCGTAAAGATTGCAATATACTCATCCGGATCGGCATGAAAAAATTTCAGCACGTATTCGCGGGCATGTTCCACAAGCTGGGTCGCCGCCAAAGACGTGGGATTGCTTGAATGCGGATTGCCGAATACCTGCTCGGACAGCAAACGATGATGACGGCGCAACTGCGATTCAGCGTACAAACCGCCGCCCGTGTAATCCAGATAAACCTGTCCGTTGATGTCGAGCCGCGCATACTCAACGGCGCGCAAGTCATCGATGATGTGTGTTGTGGGATATGTAGGATATGCTTTAAGAAAGTTGACGAATTCGGGGTCGGGTTTGGTCATCGTTGCTCCTGCGCAATTTAACCACAAATTATGGTAGAGGTACAAACGCTTATAATAAACACATGCCCAGAATTTGTATTGTACCCCGCGTGGACGGACTTGCCGGGGTTGCCTCTTTTCGCCTCAAGTTTGAAGATGGACTGCGCGCCCGCGGCGTGGATGTGACTCACGACCCTTCGCAATCATCGCATGCAACTCTCGTTCTGGCCGGGACCCGTCACCTGCTTCCGTTATGGAAGGCTCGTTCACGCGGACAGAGGGTCGTGCAGCGACTGGACGGGATCAATTGGGTGCATCGAGTCCGTTGGGCTGGACTGCGATACACTCTACGCGCCATTTACGGGAATGCGAACCTATCCTTTATTCGTTCACGTCTGGCAGACCATATAATCTATCAAAGTCAATTCGTCAAAGGCTGGTGGCAGGATTGGTATCGTCCCGCCCGGGTTCCGTCGTCGGTGATCCTCAACGGTGTCGACCTGACTCAATATACGCCAAACGGTTTGCATGAACGCCCGTCCATGCATCATCGCTTGTTGATCGTGGAAGGCAGCATGGCCGGCGCTTTGAACTCGGGATTATTCTCCGCAGTGGAACTTGCAGAACAGCTTTCGCGAAAATCCAGGATCGAACTGCTCGTCGTCGGGCGGGTGGACTCTCGTACGAAAAACAAATTGAAACATCAAAATGCGTTTCGCATCAACTTCATGGATACGGTCAAACGCGAACAAATTCCGTGGCTGATGCGTTCCTCACACCTGTTGTTTTCTGCCGAGGTCAATCCGCCCTGTCCTAATTCTGTTATCGAGGCGCTGGCGTGCGGATTACCAGTCGTTGGGTACGATACGGGCTCGCTGTCTGAACTTGTGCAGGGAGATGCCGGCCGCCTAGCATCCTATGAAGCAAACCCATGGAAGTTGGAACAACCTGACATTCAGGCGTTGACCGACGCGGCAGAGGAAGTTCTACAGGACAATGCCAAATTCCGAAAATCTGCACGGGAACAGGCAAAAAGGAATTTGGGGCTGGATAAAATGGTGGATGAATATCTGAAGGTGTTACTCGGGTAATCGATGAATCCTACTCCCCAGCGCAGTTATGATTTCCTATGGATGAGCATGGCATTGCTTTTCCTGCTGCCGATTGCGCTGCTTCTATCCATTCCGCCGCATGATTACTGGTGGTATGTGCGTCTCGGGAAGGATATTCTGTCAAGCGGCGCAGTGCCAGTCGTCGACACATTTTCCTATACCTTCCCTGGCAGGCCGATCTTTTACCAGCCCTGGCTTTCGGCTGTGATCTTCTGGCTGGCGCATGACCTGGGTGGCGCAGCGCTCACCTTCCTTTTACGAGCGATCTGCATCGGCACTGCCTATGGCGTCGTTTGGAAATTCATGCGCGAGGCCGGCACAGAAACAAGGATCGCGTCTCTGCTCCTGATCCTTATGGGGCTTTCCAGCAGTATGAACTGGTCCATGCGGCCGCAAATATTTGCCTATCCCTTATTTGCCCTGGCCTTATGGATCATGTTCCGCTGGAACAACGGACGCTCAAATCACTTATGGATTCTTCCCGTCATAGTTCTGTTATGGGCCAACCTGCATGGATCGTTCATCCTTGCTTTTGTTCTGATGGGGCCGGCCTGGTTATTTGGCAAAGGCGACAGAAAAAAACTCGCCCTTTGGCTTGGGCTCTCATTGCTGGCAACATTCCTCAATCCGCGCGGCCTTTACGTCTGGCAATTTGTTCCCGAAATGCTCACATCTCCCTCCGACCAACTCTATGCCACCGAATGGAGACCGCCTGTCAATGCGGGCTGGCAGATGAACATCTTCTTCACCTGGGTGCTTTTATTCATCCCACTCGCCGCGATTTCCCCGCGCCGTTTATCCACCCTGGA
>DATHRQ010000497.1:0-2146 GCA_035465095.1 Anaerolineales bacterium
CTTCTGGCCGGGATAGGTCGAGCCTTTGAGTTCCATCGTCACGGCGGTGGCGCGCACTAGGGCGGTCACGCCGGTCATGATGACGGTTGTCAGTTTGGACGAGTCATAATTGGACAACGCCCAGGACGAAGAGTCCACGACATCGGCGGATTCAAGCGTGAAGTTTACAATCAGCGGATAGTCTGCCACATTGAAGCCCTTGCGGATCGGCGATTGTCCATCAACGGTCAACACTTTCCATTGTGGCTCGAGGGATTCAAACGGGACGATCGCCCACGCGGATTCATCCCATGCTGTATCGAGCAGCCTGTCAGCGTCAACGCTTCGCACGGACCCGTCAGCGGGTTCGCCCCAAAGGGCCGTAAACGCCCTCAACGTGGAGTCTGCCATCAGTAACGGAGACAGGCTGAAGGGCGGACGAGGCGGATTTCCGTCCCAAGCCGTGCGCAGGTCGACGAACGTCACACCGTCCGTCACCGTTGGGAACGGTGCCACTAGAGCATATACCCATTGAAAATGGATGCCGTCGACGCCGGACTTTGCAACATCCAAATTCAGGCTGGCGTTGAAAGGAACCTCATAACCCGCCAAACGATCCTTCAACCCCTGAGGCACCGCATCGGAAAACATTCCCCCCGTGAACGCAGGAGTGGACATAGATATCTCTCTCGTTGGCACGGGTGTAGGGGAACTCGCGATAACCTGCGGGGTCGGTGTCCTTTGCGATGTGCAGGAGGCAAAAAGGACAGCGAGCACAATAAAAATCGCGAAGAGGCGGCTGGCATGTTTGATGGACATAGCGCCTGATTATACTATTCGGCTTTTATGATTAGTTCAGATGTTGTAAACTCTTTGAGTGCGTTTTCGTCGATCGTTATGCCCAACCCGGGCTTGTCAGGCACATCGATCGTACTGTCATCGTTCAATTTAAACCGTTCGTTTGTGATGTCACGGTGATAATAACGGTCGGATGCAGAAATATCGCCCGGCAGAACAAAACCCGGCAGCGTTGCAATGGCGAGGTTCGATGCGCGCCCCACGCCGGTTTCCAACATGCCGCCGCACCAGACGGGGATGTTACGCTCGCGGCAATAATCGTGGATCATGATCCCCTGGCTCAATCCGCCCACACGCCCAGGCTTGATGTTGATGTTACGGCAGGCTT
The DNA here is from genome assembly GCA_035465095.1 of Anaerolineales bacterium. Taxonomy (GTDB): domain Bacteria; phylum Chloroflexota; class Anaerolineae; order Anaerolineales; family Villigracilaceae; genus Defluviilinea. The sequence goes on from DATHRQ010000497.1 coordinate 1,166, forward strand.
CCATCTCCAACGCGTAGCGTGCATGGCGTGGCGAGACGATGCTTTCATCCAGACAGATCGGCGTTTTGAATTCAGCCTGCAATTTTCGATGATCCCAAATATCGTCTTCGAACAGGGGCTGCTCGATCAGCAGCAGACCCAGATCATCCAGCGGCTTGAGCGCAGACGCCGTATCCAGAGTATAGGCTGAGTTTGCGTCCACCTGCAAGCGCAGGTCAGGGTATTTTTTGCGGATGGCGGTCGTCTCTTCGACTTCGCGCCCCGGCTTGATCTTGATCTTGACGCGCCGATAGCCTTTCTCCAGGAAGGAATCGACGGTTCGCACCATCGCCTGGACAGAGTCTTGGATCCCGATCGATACGCCCACCTCGACCTTGTCCCGTCCGCCGCCGAACAGTTGCCGCAGTGATTTGCCGTCGCGCTTGCCCAAAAGATCCCATATCACCATTTCAACGCCCGCCTTCGCAAGGTGATGACCGCGGATATGCTCAATGCGACGTTGAAAATCCAACGCGTCTGCGATGTCCTGCCCAAGAATGAGCGGTGCGATGAAATCCTTGAGGATGTGCCAGGTGGTGCCAACGGTTTCGTAGTTGTACCCCGGCTCACCCGAAGCGACACATTCACCGTACCCAGTCAGCCCTTCGGATTGGAGAATAATGAAAATACACTGACGATCCGTCTCACGCCCGAAGGAAGTCTCGAACGGAGCGGTCAGCGGCATGGATAGATGATGGAGTGTTATGGTTTCGATCTTCATATTGCCCTGCTTTTTTTCGAATCATCCTTCCTTTTCACAACTCGAAAATTCAGCACGAAAAAGCTTGATCAACCCGCTCAGCCGTTTTCATGTCTGCTGATGGCAGCCTGCTCAAGCGTACCCAATTGGCACACATCATCCTCTTCAGGCCCGGGGTCAGTTCTGTAGCAATAATGGTCAGATCATATGCTTTCTGCCAGTCCCCTGTTTGGGCATAGGCT
>DATHRQ010000498.1:0-16554 GCA_035465095.1 Anaerolineales bacterium
ATGTGGAAAGAGGCCAACTACACGAGGCTTTTTCAGCCTGTCAGGATGCGCTCAAATATGTGGAAAGCAGTTTCAAAATGGGAGGGCGAAACCCGGTAGCGACCGCCTATATCTATTTTCGGCTTAGTACGATCCTGCGTCATTGGAACGAATTGGAAGAATCTTTGTGGCATGCAAAGAGAGCATTAGAGATCACACAAAAGTGGGGATCAGGTTTTCGACTGGTGTATGTAAATCTGGCGATTGCGCTTCAAGCAGTCAGTCAGGATCAGGAATCGATGCGCGCAATTCAGAAGGCTGAAACAATGGCAGCGGAAGAGTCAGAGTTTTGGCTTGCAGATATCAGGTCCGTTAGAGCACTACTATGGCTGGACCAGGGCAACATGAGCGCGGCTTTCAGATGGGCGCAAGAAAGCGGCTTATCTGCAGAGGATGAGATTCCATTTTCTCAACAGCGGCTTTATTTAACTCTGGCTCAGGTATTGCTTGCACAGGGACAAAACGGGGATCGAGCAGCACTTGATAAGGCATTGCATTTGCTCTCTCGTTTACAAGTTCTTTTTAGCAACTCTAATGCTCAAGCTTATTTACTACAGGTATTGATTTTTAAGGCTTTGGTATTTCAGGCACACGGAAAAACCAAAGAAGCTCAGGAGGCTATCCGCCAGGCGCTTTCAACGGGAGAACCCGGAGACTATATTCGAGTTTTTGTGAGAGATGCGGGAAAAATGAAAGGGCTTCTGGAGCAAGCCGCCAGCAAGGAGAATTCCTTATACTTACAAAGAATATTAAGTGCTTTTGGAAACAACCCACAACCCGAAGTTTCGAAGGCAATCATTTCGAATGCACTCGTAGAACCACTTACCCAGCGCGAGGTGGAAGTACTCAGCAAATTGGATACAGAAATGTCTATTCCAGAAATTTCGAATGAACTGATCTTATCTGTTGATACAGTTCGGACACACATCAAGCGCATCTATCGAAAACTGGATGTACACAGCCGTTATGAAGCGGTTACGCGGGCAAAGGATTTGAAACTCCTTTTAGGTTAATTACCCAAATCAATTACCCAATTGGGGGGGACGCTCCTTAACGAGACTGGTAATAAACTGGATAGCGACCAAGTTCTTTGGCGTGTGTACAACGAATATATTGAAAGAAATGGAGCAAAACCATCATGGATGGACAAAATCAAATCGTTTATCTGGATGAACCAGAGTGGGGAATCATAGGTAATGGTATCAGGAATTACAATACACAACAGGTTGGCGAAGATGAGTACAAACACTTGTGTTTCGTTATTCACGGACCCAATGAAGAAATCGTTGGCGGTGTGATAGGTGCAACGTATTGGGACTGGTTCTATATCGATCTAATCTGGCTGAAAGATGATTTTCGCGGCCAGGGATATGGACATCGTCTTTTAACGCTTGCAGAAGACGAAGCCCGAAAACGCGGGGCGAAAAATGCTTATTTGGATACCTTCAGCTTTCAAGCGCCACATTTTTATAAGCAACATGGTTACCAAGTATTTGGCGAGTTGCAAAATTTCCCAACTGGGCATCAACGCTATTTCTTTACGAAACAACTTTAGAAGTGAAAATCGAACGTTGATAACAATCCCTTGCTGACAGTAAGGGATTGTTGGTTTAGCATGAAAATCACCCATTAAAAATACCTAAATAGGGGATGAATCAGATTCTGAACTTTGCTATTCTATAAACACCATGAAGGATCTTCAATGAGCAAGAAGAAATTTCCGAATCGACCTGCACAATATCAAATCCGCGTCAAAGGCCTCTTAGACACCAAGTGGGCATCATGGTTTGATGGGTTTTCCATTGAACATAAATCGGCAGAAACCATTTTCATAGGTGAAGTGCCCGATCAAGCTGCCCTGCATGGAATACTTACAAAAATCAGAGATTTGGGATTAATTATTTCTTATGTTAAGAGACTTGAAAATGATTGCTCAGATTACAGGAAAGGCATGAACGATGGGACTTTGTAGAAGGGTAATGATAATTCTCAAGAAGAAAACCGGTATTTTTCTATTGTTGTTGCTTACCATTGGTAGCGCAGATGCAGAATTTGTGACTGCAACTCAGGATGTATTTGCGCATCCAGCAGGCGATGCAACAGATCACCTCGCATTGTCTGTGAATAAGATAAGCAGGTCGCGATGAAGAAATATTCTATCGTCGCATTGCTTGTTTTCGGCGGCATTACCGTTTTTGTTTTTGGAAATCCCTACTATTCGATCTTCTCGACCAACGGAAACAAAACCTACTATTTGGCAATCACAATTTTCTTTTTGGCTGTATCAATGGTCTTGAAAAGAAACCCGGCTCTTTCCAATTATGGACATGCTGCATATTCGCTTTTTGCCGCATCGCTCGCATTACTTTTCCTCAGCACTGGAATATTCAACCTGCACAACAGCACCATGCCACCCTTATTGAATCTGGCCCTAGATAAAACTTCGCAGTTTCTTCATGTTGTCCCTGTTCTCATTGGACTGACGCTGCTTGCTGGCGGAAGTCTGAAATCCATCTTCGTCAGTTGGGGAAAACTCAAGCAGGGTCTTACTTTTGGCCTGATCTCATTTACTGGCTTTGCAATCATTTCTCTTTTGATGGGCATCCAATCCAGCGGATTTTTCTCATCTTTTTGGGATGCAACTCCCTTACTGCTGCTGTTCATCTTTTCGAATGCAACCATGGAAGAATTATGGTTTCGGGGCATTTTTCTGAAAAACTACGAAGCTATTGTCGGCAGGAAAGCGGCTATCCTCGTTACATCACTCGTTTTTGGGACATCCCACATCAACGCTACCTATAAGTTTCTCGGCGGGGGTATCGTTTTTGGGTTGGTGGTCTTTGGTTTGGGGGTAGTGGGTGCCTATGCAATGCTCAAAGATGACAGCCTGATTGGCCCTGTCCTATTCCATGCAGGTTACGACCTGCTCGTCATCGTACCTATTTTCGATTCAATGTAGCACAAATGAAAACACTATTTCTCTTCGACTTTTGCATATAGAAATTGATCAAGAATTTGACCATCCTTGATGACATTCTTTTCCATTCGGGCTTCCAACAAGAACCCCGCTTTTTGTAATACTCGGCAGGATCCGAAATTATTCGCATAAGGTTGGGCATAAATACGGATCAAACCAAAATGTGCAAAAGCATACTCCGTGAAGGTGCTCACGGCTTCTGTCATGATCCCTTTGCCCCAATAAGGTTCTGCTAACCAATAACCCAACTCTGCTGTCAACCGGTGAACGTCAGTGTTGATCGAAACGCCAATTCCCCCAATGGTTTCTTCTGATGTCGCAATTGCATAAAAGGTAACAGGGTTTTGCTTGCTCACAGTTTCAAGAAAAGTTTTCGCATCTCTCAATGTATAAGGATAAGAAAAACCGTCCCGCATATTTATTGATACATTTCTATTGTTAGCATATTTGACCAAAGTCTGCGCGTCTTGGGCACGCCAACAGCGCAAGAAGCCAAAAGATGTAGTAATTGATGAAATCAATGAACGTCCTTGAAAGAAGTGGATATACAGTAGCAATTTGCTAAAAGTGATTTTTTCCAGATTATAAACCCAATAGCATCTATACATCATCGAACCTAACAAAATAAGATACAAAATAAAAACCAACTCATTAATGAAGCAGTAAGCACAGGACTAGGGCCTACAACCAAAAAGTTATGAGTCCCTCTCCAAAAAAGGGGCTAAGATCAATACCTAAAGCGAAAAGGCAAGGTAGGAGCCTGCGACCAGATGGACGTGAGCCCCAATCCTGTAGACTCCAATATTAAGGAAGAAAGGCACTGTAAAAGTGCCTTTTATAGTAGCGGGGGGCGGACTTGAACCACCGACCTTCGGGTTATGAGCGTCAATCCTATACCGCCGAATTACCAGCTTCGGGCTTTCATTTTGGGGCAGCCTGTTGATTTTCAGTTCAAAAGAGCATGTAGAGTATTGATCGTCATTCAACGAACAGTCTGGAACCCTTGTTACACAGAACTTATTATTTCCCCTTTAGCACTTCCATAATCAATATCTTGTAGGAATTCCATCTATGGTTTAGCCAGGTTTCCCACCTCAACTTTTCACTCTAAAGTGTCTCAATCGTGCTGACACGAAACAACGCTAAAGCATCTTTCTCCGATGTCCATGACGTTCTCGATCACCGCACAGCAAGGGACGCAAAATTCGCATCTTTTATGAAAGCTTATGGTATTATCGGAGATATAAAAGTTGCCAAATAAAGTACGACTCATTTCCACATCCCGTCGATTCGGAGCAATCTCACTCTATACAAATGGATCACTAGAACTATTAAATCGCTGAAAGATCGAAAAATCAATGTGATCAATATATTGATTCCATTGAAAGGAGTCAAATGCATATCTATAAATCCCCACTATTGATTTCTCCAGATGAGAGCTCAACCGAATACCTCTGGATCACTCCTCAATTAGCCCATTGGGAGTACCTGAATTTTTCTGCCTGCAGATTAGGCATTGGCCAGCAATGGGGTTTTGATACAACGGGACATGAGTTAGCTCTGGTAGTTCTGGGAGGAATCTGTAACGTACGTTCATCCTGCGGGGATTGGGAAAATATTGGCCGCCGCAGGAACGTCTTCAATGGAATGCCTTACACTCTCTATCTGCCTCGTCAGACCAGGTTCACAATTGAAGCCGTCAGCCAAGAATTGGATTTCGCCTGCGCTTGGTGCCCCACCGACCAGGAACACCCCCCAAAGCTGGTCGCCCCTGAACATGTTGATATCGAAATTCGCGGAGGTGATAATTTCACTCGCCAGATCAACCGCATGATTCCGCCGGGATTTGATTGCCACCGCCTGGTGGTAGTAGAAGTCTACACACCATCCGGAAGTTGGAGTTCTTACCCTGGTCACAAACACGACCAGCATATTGTAGGTGCCGATGGCGAATTGCTCGAAGCCGACCTGGAAGAAATTTATTTTTACAAGATTGACAAACCTCATGGCTACGCCTATCAACGCGTTTATAATGATGATAAAAGCCTTGATGAGTTGATTTTAGTTCGCGATAGCCACGCTGTCTTGATCCCAGAGGGTTACCACCCTGTAGTATCACCACCCGGTTATACCACTTACTATTTGAATTTCTTGGCTGGTTCTGCCCAAGCCCTGACCGCCACCGATGACCCCCAATACGCCTGGACAAAAGATTTTTGGAAAAAGAGAGACCCTCGCATTCCTATCGTCAGTATGGCAATGGAAGAATAAACCGATTTTCCCTCATCGTCTCTCCTCTCACTTCGGAAGATGGAAAAGAAATAAGCGAATATGGAGGCAGAAAAATGACCAACTATAAAAGCCCGCTTCATCAAACAGTTTCTACAACCGTCACAGATTACTGGAATGACTCCTGCTCTATCGAAGAACTGACCTACGCTATCGGCCACGGAGCCGTCGGTGCAACCAGTAATCCAACCATCGTTTTATCGGTGATCAAGAAGGAAATCCACCTATGGCGCGACCGTATTGCTGAGATTATCGTCCAAAATCCCACCTGGTCCGAGGTTGATGTCACTTGGAAGGTTTTTGAAGAGGTTGGCGTTAAGGGGGCAGAACAACTGCTTCCGGTGTTCGAAAGAGAGGCTGGCAAAAAGGGACGCCTATCCATCCAGACGAACCCGGCTAATTATCGCACTGCAGATGCTATTTTAGCCCAAGCGCTCCATTTCGACAGTTTGGCGCCTAATATCCAGGTCAAAGCTCCGGTCACCAAAGCGGGATTGAAAGCCATCGAAGAAGCAACTTGCCAGGGGATCAACATCAATGCCACGGTGTGCTTCTCGGTGCCACAATCCATCGCTGTTGCCGAAGCTGTGGAGCGCGGACTCGACCGCCGGACTGCCGCGGGTCATGATATTTCCCAGATGTCCCCGGTCTGCACGATTATGGTCGGCCGGGTTGATGATTGGATGCAAACCCTGGCGGAACGAGACGGTATCATCGTCAACCCAGATTATCTAGTCTGGCCTGGTATAGCCGTTTTCAAGAAAGCCTACCAGCTCTACCAGGAACGCGGCTATAAGGCGCGTTTACTGGCAGCAGCTTACCGCCATCATCTGCATTGGTCTGAGCTCATTGGGGGTGATGTGATTCTCACGATTCCCTACGAATGGCAGCTGCGCTTCAATGCTTCAGATATCGAAGTCAAGGAACGCATGCATATCCCGGTCGCTCCGGAGATTATCGACGGACTTTACCGCAACTTTCCCGATTTCCGTATGGCCTATGATGAAGATGGCATGACAGTGGATGAATTCGACACCTATGGCGCTAATGTGCGTACGCTGCGCGGCTTTATCAAGTCATATCACGACCTGCAGGCTTTGATTCGCGAAGAATACATGTTACCCAACCCAGATGTTAAATAATCCATCGGATTTGGAGGAACCATTATGAATACAATTCGATTGACCATGGCGCAGGCCACCATCCGTTTCCTCAAAAACCAATATGTTGAACGGGATGGCCTGCAAAATCCGTTTTTTGCCGGATGTTGGGGAATCTTCGGCCATGGGAATCTGGCAGGGATTGGGCAGGCATTGCTGCAAACCCCAAGTTTTCGGTATTACCAGACCCGCAACGAACAAGCCATGGTTCATACGGCTGTTGCATTTGCCAAGATGAAAAACCGCCTCCAAACATTTGCTTGCACTTCCTCAATTGGTCCTGGCGCAACCAACATGATCACCGCTGCGGCCGGGGCGACGATCAACCGTATCCCGGTGCTGCTTTTGCCTGGCGATATTTTCGCCCGCCGCAACGTTGCCCCCGTATTGCAACAATTGGAACAGCCCTACTCGCAGGATATCTCAGTTAACGACGCCTTCAAGCCGGTTTCCCGGTATTGGGATCGTATCAACCGCCCCGAACAAATCATCTACTCATTGCCAGAAGCCATGCGTGTGCTCACTTCCCAATCCGACACGGGTGCCGTGACTCTGGCGCTGCCGCAGGATGTCCAAGCCGAGGCCTTTGACTACCCTGAACGGTTATTCGAACATCGTTTGTGGATGATCCCGCGCCCCAGGCCGGATACTACCCTTTTGGGTCGGGCTGTTGAACGCATCCGCTCCAGCCATAAACCATTGATCATTGCTGGTGGTGGTGTGATCTACAGCGAGGCCACCGCAGCCTTGGAATCCTTCGCCAAACAAACTGGCATCCCTGTGGCTGAAACCCAAGCCGGCAAGGGAGCTATGCCCTATAACCATCCCTTGTCTCTCGGCGCGCTGGGAGTAACCGGCACCCCTGGAGCAAATATCACCGCCCGAGAGGCCGATCTTGTCATTGGTGTCGGCACTCGTTATAGCGATTTCACCACCGCGTCTAAAACTGCTTTTATAAACCATGAGGTCAGCTTCATCAATATTAACGTTGCAGAGTTTGATGCTTTCAAACAAAGCGCCCTGCCGCTTGTCGCTGATGCCCGTGTATCCCTTGAAGAGTTAGCCACGGCCTTGCAAGGATACGATACTGGAGCAGAATACCGTTCTCAGGCCGCCCGTTTCAACGCCGAGTGGGACGCTGAAGTCACCCGTATCTATAACTTGGAACACGGTCCCGATTTGACCAGCCAGGGCGAAGTGATCGGCGCAGTCAATAACTTTTCGCAGGAAAAGGATGTTGTGCTGTGCGCCGCAGGGAGTTTGCCTGGTGACCTGCACAAGCTTTGGCGCACGCGCGATCCAAAGGGCTACCACCTGGAATACGGCTATTCCTGTATGGGCTATGAAATAGCCGGAGGGCTGGGAGCAAAGATGGCTGACCCGGAACGGGATATTTACGTGATGGTGGGTGATGGCTCCTACCTGATGATGTCCCAGGAAATCGTGACCTCCATCCAAGAGAGTTGTAAACTTACCATCATTCTGATTGACAATCACGGCTTTGCCAGCATCGGCGGGCTATCTCAGGCGGTCGGAAGCCAGGGATTTGGTACCCGATACCTGTACCGCGATCGCGAGAGCGGACAGTTAGAAGGCGGGTACCTGCCAGTGGATTTCGCTGCTAACGCTCGCAGCCTGGGTGCACATGTCATAGCTACCAAAGATTTGTCCACGTTCCGAAAAGCCCTCGAGGAAGCCAAAGAGCAGACCCGCACGACAGTCATCACGATCGAAACCGACCGCGAAGAGCGCGTGCCGGGCTACGAATCGTATTGGGATGTGCCGGTTGCCGAAGTTTCAACGGTCGAAAGCGTGCAACAGGCACGCGCCATCTACGAGCAGGAAATTAATAAAGAACGTCATTACCTTTAATTCTCAGCACAACGGAGAGAGATAATGAGCATACGGTTTGGACTGATCGGTGCCGGACGCATGGGGCAGGTCTTGGCACATCACCTGGCGTATAGTGTGGCAGAAGCTAATTTCGTGGCTGTAGCCGATATGGACGCGACTCTTGCCCAGGATACAGCCACTAGATTTGGTGCCGAAGCCGGATACGGTGACAACGAGGAGTTGCTCGCCCGACAGGATATCGACGCCGTGGTCATCGCCACCCCAACTAATACCCACCCTGAAGTGATCATTGCCGCAGCTCAGGTCGGGAAGCATATTTTCAGCGAAAAACCCCTGGCTCTCACAGTGGAGGCCTGCGAAACGGCGATCGCTGCGGTCGAGGCAGCTGGTGTGAAATTTCAAATTGGATTTATGCGCCGTTATGACCCCGGATATGTGATGGCTAAAAAGCAGATCGAGGCTGGTGTGATTGGCAAGCCGGTAATGTTCAAGTCCTTGGGGCGCGATCCTAAGCGGACTTCTTTGGAATTTGCACGTCGCGAGGCCAGCGGGGGACTGATCGCCGATATGGGGGTTCACGATTTCGATTTGGCCCGTTGGTTGATGGGCAGCGAAGTCGAGCGGGTGTCCACTGAGGGAGGCTGCCTGGTCTATCCTGAACTCGAGCAGGTAGGTGACATCGATAACGCGGTTATCAACCTGAAATTCGAGAACGGCGCGGTCGGCAACATCGATGTCAGCCGCAACGCCGTTTACGGCTATGATATCCGTACTGAAATCCTGGGATCGGAAGGGAGCCTGATGATCGGTAAACTTCGGGAGTCCCCCCTCTTGGTGATGACTCGTGCCGGGATCAGATACGACACGGTACCCTACTTTATCCAGCCCTTCGATGAAGCATATGCAGCTGAAATCCGCGATTTCGTGCGTTGCATTGTCAAGGATCTCGAGCCGAGTGTGACTGGGAAGGATGGTTGGGCTGCCACCACCATCAGCATCGCGGCGACCCTTTCCCTAGATGAGGGGCGTCCGGTGTATTTGAGCGAGTTGAAATAGAACCGTAGTTGAGCACGGGCCTGAAGAATTGCCAATACCGTTTTATTTTGTAATGAGGAGACCTATGATCAAAATTGCAAATGCACCTTGTTCATGGGGGATTCTGGAGTTTGAGCTGGATGGCGAAGGCGCTGGTTTTGCCCAGGTTTTAGATGAAATGCGAGAGACCGGCTATCAGGGCACGGAACTGGGCGATTGGGGGTTTATGCCCACTGACCCCACGACGCTCAAAGCCGAATTGAATGCTCGTAAGCTGGAAATGTTGGCTGCTTTCGTGCCCGTAGAATTATCTGACCCAAAGGCATATGCTGCTGGGGAAGAGGTAGCAGTGCGCACAGCCAGGTTAATAGCCGCTGTAGCCGACAAGCCATTAATCGTCCTGGCGGATGACAATGGCAGGCACCCGGTGCGCACCAAGAATGCGGGCCGGATACTACCTGAATATGGGTTGACAGATGAACAATGGAAAATTTTTGCATCAGGCGCCCAGCGCGTCGCTAGGGCGGTCCATGACCAGACCGGTGTTCGCACAGCGTTCCACCATCACTGTGCAGGCTTTGTAGAAACTCCTGCTGAGATCGAAAAATTGCTGTCCCTGACAGACCCCGATCTACTTGGGCTTTGTTTCGATGCTGGTCACTACATGTTTGGGGGTGGGGATCCGGTGGCTGGCCTGCGCAAACACGCCGACCGTGTCTGGCACATCCATTTCAAGGATTGCCACCCCGAGATTGCCGCCCGCTCTCGTGCTGAGGGCTGGGATTATTTCGAATCGGTGCGTAATGGCATTTTCTGCGAGTTAGGTCAGGGTGGTGTAGACTTCCCAGCATTGAAAGCCATCCTCGAGGAGTTTAGGTATGAGGGTTGGATTGTGGTTGAACAGGATGTTCTACCGGGTATGGGCAGCCCGAAAGAAAGCGCCCAATGCAACCGTGATTACCTGGCCTCGATTGGCTTCAAGAAACAAACAGATATTCTAGGAGATCAAGCATGAAGAAACCCATTCGCTTTGGTGTGATTGGCGCTGGCCGGATTGGCAAAATCCACGCTGAGACTCTGGTGACCCGCATCCCCGGTGTCACGGTTAAATCAATCGCCGATGTTGTACAGGCCTCATCCCAGCAGGCCGCTGAGCAACTACACATCCCAGTTTCAACCACGGATTATCGTGAAATGCTGGACGATCCAGAAATCGATGCTGTTGCAATTTGTTCTTCTAGCGATACGCATGCAAAGATTATCATTGAGGCTGCACAGGCCAGCAAACATATATTTTGCGAGAAGCCGATCTCCCTTGACTTGGCTCAGATCGATGCTGCCCTGGCGGCGGTTGAAAAGGCAGGCTTTAAGCTACAAATTGGGTTTAATCGTCGGTTCGATCCAAATTTTCGCAAAGTGCGCAAATTGGTTGCAGACGGCAAGATCGGCGACCCTCACATTTTACGAATAACCAGCCGCGATCCGGCTCCACCTCCGATCGAGTATATCAAGGTGTCTGGGGGTATCTTCCTGGATATGACCATTCACGATTTCGACATGGCTCGTTATCAGATGGGTTGCGAGGTCACGGAAGTTTACGTCGCAGGCGGCGTCCTAGTCAACTCGGAGATTGGTGAGGTAGGGGATATTGATACTGCAATTGTCACTCTAAGATTTGAGAACGGCGCCATCGGTACTATCGACAACAGCCGTAAAGCGGTTTATGGCTACGACCAGCGGGTCGAAGTATTCGGCTCTGGTGGGATGGTAGCGGTTGGCAATAATACCCCCGATACCCATGTTTATAGTAACAGTGAGGGCGTACAATCTTCACTACCGCTCTTTTTTTTCCTTGAGCGCTATACAGATTCATATATTGCCGAAATGCGTGAGTTTGTCGAGTGCATCCAGAATGATACAATCCCGCCAGTAACCGGAATTGATGGTCGCATCCCAGTGTTGATCGGCATGGCTGCCTGGAAATCGTACAAAGAGAATCGGCCGGTGAAATTGAGTGAAATTGAAAGTACTTAATATGAATCGCCTTCTTCCTCCCAATGCTCAATAATAAACTTATTCGTCTGCTTGTTTTTGATATTGACGGGGTTCTTACCAAAGGTGAGGGCAAACCGCTGGATCTTGAACTACTTAAGGATCTGGCGTTGATCAACCAGGCAGCTCGTAAAGACCCGGCACTCCCTGCTGTTACACTGTGTACCGGACGCCCAGCCTCTTACGTGGAAGTAATGTTGCAAGCTATTGATGGGCACCTTCCCGCAATTTTCGAAAATGGTGCTGGGCTCTATATTCCTTCAGATTACAAGTTTTTACCTCACCCAAACCTGCAAAATAGATCTGAAATGCGGCGTATCCGGCAGCGTTTGGAAGAAACGTTGGTGAAAGAAGGAACGGCTTATTTCCAACCTGGCAAAGAATATACATTGTCTCTCTTCTCCACTGATCCCGCTAATAAGGACAAGTTGCACGATCAAACTAGGGATGTGCTGGGAATGTTTAAGGGTACATTTGACTTTGCCTCATCCTCTTCATGCCTCAACATCCTCCCGCGCAATATTCATAAAGGTAGCGGCATCGAATTCCTTTGTAATCAAACCGGTTACAATCCTTCCGAAATGCTGGGGGTTGGAGACTCGGGTGTGGATATACAGTTCCTATCGCTGGTCGGCTTCAGCGCCGCGCCAGCGAACGCAGATAAGGATATCAAAAAAATTGTGCAATATATTTCTCCTTACCAGACAGGAGAAGGCGTTCGTGACATACTCAAACACTTTAATATTTGGAGCTAAAAATTAATGAGATCATTTAGAATTTCCATTCAAGAAGATATGCTTCCTGGCCCTACATTAAAAGATCGATATTTACAGGCGGCGGATCTAGGCGTTCATGGTATCGAATTTTGGAGTCAGACGCTGCCTGATCAGACAAAGGAGATCGTTCGTCTGAATGGAACTGGTGGTGTGACTGCTTCTTCGATCAATAATGGACGCCGATCACGGTTCCTTGACCCAGATCCAAATGAAAGGCAGAAAGCGTTGAGCGAGTTAATGGAGGCAATCTCACTGGCCGGACAGGTCGGAGCCGCTGGAGTAGTCTTTGTACCGCATTTCTTCGATCCCTTGCTTCCAGACCTTTCACCTTTTATGACGCCTGTCGAACTGGAACGTGCTCTACTAAGCGCCCAATTGGAAGGGCTGGCTGAGCATGCCCTATCATGTGGGGTGGAACTATGGGTCGAGCCGGTCAACCATTATGAAACTCACCTGTTGGTTTGCCTGGACGATGCCAGTTCGTTGATCAAGGGAATCAATACCTCTTCCTTGAAGATCGTTGCTGATTTATTCCATATGGCTTTAGATGAGCCAGATATTCCAACCTCAATAAGGAGCAACGCAACGACAATCGGGCACGTTCATTTAGCAGACAGCAACCGTCGGCTGCCGGGGGATGGCAGAACTGACTTTGCTGCTGCCTTGGGAGCGTTGGACGATATCGAGTATTCGGGTTGGATGGCGTTTGAATGTGGGGAACCGGGGCAGAACATGAAACATGCATCAGAGTATATGCGCGATCTGCCTGCTAGTCTTAAATACTTGCGAAGCGTCTGAATTCAAGGAGACATTAAAAACGAGCGAGGTTCAGATTATCCGATTTGGAATTCACTATATCAGGCTGACAGGAGATGGCGTAGCTAATGCACGCCTCGCAGTGACAGAATGACAATCGTCGCATACGGAAGAAGTTATTACCCGAAAGGTACATTTCTCTCCCGAAATATTTCAGCTGTTATTGCGTGTTTAGTTCAGGACATTTTTTTCTAATTCTTCGATGATGCGAATCAGTTCAAAGGGTAGTTTTATAGTGTAATCAGGCGTTTCAAGTGCGTTAGCAGGTACCTTTGAACGTCGAGGAGCCCAGTCTAGCCAAACGCTGACCATTCCCAACTTGTTGGCTCCTTTGATATCCCGCTCTAGATTGTTGCCTACCATTACTACACGATCATAATGCTCCTGTTTAATCCCCAGCTGCTTCGTCGCATGGATGAACATTCGCGGATCAGGCTTCTCTACTCCAATTTTTTCGGAGACAGCTCGGGCATCAAACAGATCCCACAAACCATAATCACCAAGCACATTGTAATAAGTGTTCCAATAACCGTCAGCGACAAGGCAGAGTGGATAGCCTCGATTTTTGAGTTCGTGCAAGACTTCAGCTGCGCCAGGGATCAACTCGGCATTTAAGGTAATACCATGATCATCCTTGATTTCGCTGCCTTCGTCGATCAAAGTGTCGCCAAAATCAAAACAGATCGTGAGGAGATTATGGGACGTCATCATTCAAGCAGGGCTGGGACTTCTTTGGGGAGCTGCAGTGAAACCTGTGTCCCTTCATCGAAGAATTGATCGGGTCCGGGATTGGAAACGTCAACGATCAACACAATGTCTCCCTCGGTAGCGATCGTGTAGCGCACGATTGGTCCAGTAAAAGCGAGAGTACGTATGCGAGCAGGGACTCCGTGCTTCCCCGCCTTTTCAATTTGCAAAGATTCAGGGCGCAGAACAATAGAAACATCAGCTCCAGAGTTATTCAAGGACCGACGGCTGCGGATTGTTTCCCCTAAAAAGCGCACAGTCGCTCCCTTGGTATTGGATTCCACAACTTCCACTGGGAGAATATTGGACAGGCCAACAAAATCGGCGACGAACCGGTTTACTGGTTCACGATACAGGTCGAGCGGAGAACCAATCTGTACAAGCTTACCTTGGTTCATAATAGCGACTTCGTCAGCGATACTAAATGCTTCTTCTTGATCATGGGTGACGTAGAGGCTGGTAATGCCCAAACGCTTTTGAATCGAGCGAAGCTCACTGCGCATGCGAACTCGTAAGAGCGCATCCAAGTTGGACAGCGGTTCGTCAAAGAGCAGTACCTTGGGGCGAATGACGAGTGCCCGGGCTAGGGCCACGCGCTGCTGCTGCCCACCGGAGAGCTGTGGGGGAGATTTTTTTTCTTGCCCTTCCAGTTCCATCAATTCTACAACTGTACGCACTTTCTCTTTTATTTCGGATCTCGACACCTGTCTGGCACGTAACCCGTAGGCAATATTATCAAATATGCTCATATGGGGGAAAAGTGCGTAACTCTGGAAGACCATCGCTGTCGGCCGGGCGTAGGGCGGCATGTCGGTCACATCTTCGTCTTCAATATAAATGGAGCCAGTAGTTGGTTCTTCGAAGCCGCCAATCATCCGCAAAGTGGTAGTCTTACCACAGCCACTGGGTCCGAGCAGACAGACCAGTGTTCCAGCTTCGACCTTAAGTTCAATGTCATTCACAGCCTTGACTGATCCAAAGTGTTTACTTAATTTTTTTACAGAAATCGAAGCGGTTTCGAAAGTTTCAGTCATTTTTACACCTTAAACATATCTACAAAGCTTTTCCCAGTCACTTTACTCAAGATTCCGAGTGTAATCACGATAATGATAATGAGAAAACCAGCAAAAGCTGCAGCCTGGCTCGGTGTTCCTGTTATCATTACCCGGAACATGCGCACCGTATAGAGCTGTGTGCTTCCTGAATTCAAGAATACGGCTGCACTCAAGTCGGTCATTGCGCGAATGAAAATATAAATAATGCCGGCAAAGAAGGCACGTCTTAAAAGCGGAAATGTGACTTTGGCAAAAGTGCGGATGCGAGAGGCGCCAAGGTCAAGCGAGGCTTCCTCCAATGTCGGGTCAATCTGCTTTTGGGCTGCAATGCCAGTACGCAATCCAATTGGCAAACGGCGGAAGGCATAGGCGATGATAATAATTGCAAAAGTCCCCGTCCAAAAATAAGGAGCCGCATTAAAAGCTACAATGTAGCCAATGCCCAACACCGTTCCAGGGACAGCAAGCATCACTGTGGCACCGAAATCGAGCGTTCGCCGCCCCGGGAATTTCTGGCGCGCGACGAGCCAGGCGATTAGAACGCTAAGAGTTCCACCCAACGCACCGGCGCCTATTGAAACATACAATGAGTTGCGAAGTTGTGGAAGGGCTGACTTGAGCCCGATAAGGTTACGCGTGGTAAGAGTGTAATCAAAACCCCAGGCTTTGACGGACGCTCCCAGGAAAATCGATCCGTAGAGAAGGATTGTAAAGAGTGCGAAGAAAAGGGTCAGGCCGAAAAGGGACCATTTGATCAAGCCTGGTAAGGAGCGGATATGACCCGTGCGCGCACCACTGGTTACAGTTATATATGACTTACGGTTAACGATCCAATTCTGGATCAAGAAAGCAATCAAAGCCGGGATAACGAGCAACATGGCCAGAGCCGCGCCGAGTTGCAAATCAAACATTTCAACCATCTGAATAAAGGCTTGTGTAGCCAGCATCGCATACCCCCCGCCAATGAGCATCGGGTTGCCAAAGTCAGAGATGGATGAGATGAATGTCAGCAGGGCAGCGGTGTAAATAGCGGGTGTTACCAGGGGGAAGGTAACGGTTCGCAGGGTATAAAAAGGATGTCCACCCAGGTCTTCTGCCGCCTCTTCCATTTCGCGGCTGATCGAAGCAAATACAGCTGAAAGCATCAATATGACCAATGGCATGGCGCTGATCAACTGCACCATAACAATGCCGTGCGGCCCGTAAATATCAGCTCCGGTGATGTGGAGCAAGTCGTAAGTGATAACTCCCCGCCGTCCAAAAAGCAAAATAAATGCAAAGCTCACGGCAAAGGGCGGTGAAACCAATGGCAAGATTGTTAAAATTCGCAACCAGCGCTTCCAGGGAACGTCAGTTAGTGTCAATGTGTAAGCCACCAGGGTGCCGATCGCAGTTGCCAGTATCGACGTGATCACACCAACTTTCAAAGTGTTGGTACTGGCTCTAGCCACCATCGGTGTGGCGAGCAGCTTCTGGAATTGAATCAGTGAATAACCTTCAGCACTTTGACTAGCTCTGAACCCCTCAAGGAATACCTGGGCCAGCGGCCAGAACACAAAGACGACCAGGCCAATTGCTGATATCTGAACGGCTACCATGAGAACCGGCTCGCGCCGTAGTCGCTTGGATGCAAACGTTGCCAAAATTGTCAGAACGATCAGCGCCATAAGCGGTGGATCACCGATGATTTCGTTGCGGAAGTAAACTATCTCCTGATTTCCAACGGTCTCGATGCGATCTTCGACAGCCTTTAC
>DATHRQ010000499.1:0-1635 GCA_035465095.1 Anaerolineales bacterium
TTCTTCTACAATGTCCTTCACTTCACCCTCAGCCCTAACTTCTCCTTGGACCATCCAGATTGCTCTTGTACATATGTCATCACAATCATCATGCCAAGAGGTTGCAACATTGTCCAGAAAACCCCAAGCACCGATCTTTTATACCTAGCAACGATATCGCGCCGTATGAGTTGATATATCAGATCCCTGTAAAGAATTGTTGAGAGGAGTTCCTCGACTGCAGGGGATATTCTCTTTTGGCTGTCATAGGTGAATTCAATATTTTCAAATGTGTCTGCCATGGCGGGCATATTATAGCCTCTTTCGATTGACATTTCATCTTTCATCGTCTACACTCCCAACATGCTCGCGCGCGTATTTTCCTGTGCCGTTGTTGGATTGGAAGGCGTAATCGTCGAAGTCGAAGTGGATTATTCCAATGGATTGCCGGCAATCATCATTGTTGGTTTGCCCGATGCCGCCGTGCAGGAGAGCCGTGAGCGGGTGCAGACCGCTGTCAAGAATGCCGGCTTGCATTTCCCCCGTCATCGCATCGTTGTCAATCTATCTCCCGCCGCCATTCGCAAGGAGGGGCCAGCCTACGATCTTCCCATAGCGCTGGGTGTCATCATCCTTTCAGGGCGCCTCCCACACGATGTGGTGGAAGATACCCTTGTGGTCGGCGAATTGTCGCTTGACGGTGTTGTCCGTCACACGCGCGGTATTTTACCGATGGCCGCCACAGCACGTGCCAATGGATACAAGCGGATGTTCGTCCCTGAAATGGATGCGCCTGAAGCAGCCCTGATCCCCGACCTTGAAGTTTATCCTGTAAAAACGCTTGCGGATCTTTACAACCATTTATCTGGGAAACAACTAATTGAGCCTTATCAATCCTCGAGTGACAACAGCCTCGAACCGCTCTTCACACCGACAGATTTTAGCGAAGTAAAGGGGCAGGAACACGTAAAGCGCGCACTCGAAGTTGCCGCGGCCGGTGGACATAATATGCTGATGATCGGTTCCCCTGGAGCCGGCAAGACCCTGCTGGCCCGTGCGATGCCCAGCATCCTGCCTGAGATGAGCATCGAAGAATCATTGGATGTGACGCGTATCTATTCGGTTTCCGATCAACTTCCTCCCGGAACTCCGCTGATAAAACACCGTCCGTTTCGCGCACCGCATCATACGATCAGTCATGCTGGACTGGTGGGTGGAGGAAATATCCCGAAACCGGGCGAAATATCGCTTGCTCACAGGGGTGTTTTGTTTTTGGACGAGTTCCCCGAGTTCGGCACACGGGTTCTCGAGGTGATGCGCCAGCCGATGGAAGATAAAGTCGTCACCATCAGCCGCGCCAAAGGCTCATTAACTTTCTCTGCAAACTTTCAACTCATTGCTGCTATGAATCCCTGCCCATGCGGATATTTTGGAGATTCCCAAAAAGCCTGCACATGCGCTCATGCAGCAGTCACAAAATATCAGAAGCGCATCTCCGGACCTTTGCTTGATCGCATAGATATTCATATTGAAGTCCCGCGGGTGGACTATGAAAAACTAAGCGGCGACCGTTTGGGCGAATCGAGTGAAACGATTCGGGCGCGGGTGCAAGCCGCCAGAGATATTCAAAACGAGCGATTTTCTAGTAATGAAGTT
>DATHRQ010000500.1:0-5206 GCA_035465095.1 Anaerolineales bacterium
CTCCTGACGGTCACAAAGGTAAATTGGATTATTCCACTGCCGCGGTGGTGACCCGTCGTATCGTGCAGCGGGTCACGGTTCAGGGGATGCCGAAAGATGTTGTCTTGAATGTGAACATCCCCTACCGAAAAGAGGATGAACTGGCTGGGTACATGATCACCCGTCAGGGACTGCGGGTCTATCGCGACGAACTGGACTCGCGCATCGATCCGCGCGGCAAGCCGTATTTTTGGATCGGCGGCGAAGCGCCCACCGGCGTGTTCCAGGACGGCACGGACTTCGGCGCATTGGAGGACGGGTATGTGTCCATCACGCCACTACAACTGGATTTGACAAACTACAAGGCGATGGATGCCTTGAAGAAGTGGAAGTTTTGATTTGTATAGCAAGGGTACAGCGAATCTATAAAAGATATGGTCGGTATTTCATCCCGCTGTGCCCCTGCTATTGATTTATTAACAATGAAAGAAGTAACTATCCAAACCTACTGGCAGACGTTTCTTTCCACGCTGCCGCCTGATTCGCCCCATCACACAAAAACGTATACATCCGAGGGCTGGGGAGACAGCCCAGAGATGGCGGATGAACTCGGTGCGTTGATCGCAGATGGCGTCAAAACAGGGACCTGCTCCGCGCTGTGGGAATGGGAAGCGGAGGGCGAAGCGCTCCCAGAAGAGGGGTCGCTAACGATCGTTCTGGATGGACGCAGTGAGCCGCTTTGCATCGTCGAAATCACCGAGGTATTTATTCGCAACTACAATGAGGTGGACGCCGATTTCGCCCGCGCCGAAGGCGAGGGTGATCTTTCGTTGGAATATTGGCGTGAGGCACACAGGAATTTCTTCGCACGTACGCTGCCGAAGATCGGGAAGGAGTTTTCAGAAGAGATGCCGCTGGTTTGTGAGAGGTTTAGAGTAATATATAAATAATCAAAAAATATTCGTTGGTCGAGTAGAGCGTAGCTCGTATCGAGACCAACAAGTAACAAGAATGACTTATATTAATGGTGGTCTCGATACGTCCTGCCACAAGCACGCGGAACTACTCGACCATCGAGGATGTTATGAGAGGAAGTAAATCATGGGCATCATCAAAAGTCTCTTTGGCGGAAAATCCGCCAAACCCGATAAGAGATATTACACGTTCAACGTGAGATGCAATCGCTGTGGGGAGATCATCGAAGGGCGTGTGGATCTGGACAACGACCTGAGTCTCAACGACGCAGGTGACGGTTACCTGGTCCGCAAGGGGTTGATCGGCAGCGGCGACGATCTGTGTTTCCAGCAGATCGAGGTGGTAATCCATTTCACGTCTGCGCGTGAGGTGACTGAGCGGGAGATACAGGGCGGGACATTTGTGGAATAAAGTAAAATTAATTGAATTTCCGTTTAAGCACGATTCAGTAGTAGGCTCCAGATGAACGCTTCCAATCCGATCGAAAGCGAAAGAAGGCTCTCTGCGATCATGTTCACCGACATGGTCGGATATTCCGCGCTCACCCAGCGGAATGAGGCACTCGCCATGAAACTACTTGAGAAACAGAGAAGCATCGTTCAGGGGGCTTTGGCAAAGCACAAGGGCAGGGAAGTCGATTCGATCGGGGATGGTTTCATGGTGGAATTCGCCAGCGCACTGGACGCCGTCAACTGCGCAGTCGAGATACAGTCCGCGCTGAAGGAAGCGAACGTGACTCGTGCAGATGAGAAGAAGATCTGGCTCAGGATAGGTATCCACCTGGGAGACGTGATCCATATCGGGAAGCGGGTGATGGGAGATGCCGTTAACGTCGCCTCGCGCATCGAGCCGCTGGCGCCTGCAGGCGGTGTCTGCGTCACGGCACAGGTGCATGCCAGCGTACTCAATAAATTCGAAGGGACATTCGAGTCGATGGGGGTGCCGGAATTGAAGAACATCTCCACGCCCATGGAGGTCTACCGCATCGCCGGGTATGGAGGCCCTGTCGATAGGATCGTGCCATCCATGGCATCACTTCCGAAGGACAGGATTGCCATCCTGCCGCTGGCAAACATCAGCGCAGACCAGAGTGACGACTATTTCGCAGACGGCCTGACCGAAGAATTGATCTCCTCGGTATCCAGAACGAAGGGATTGCGGGTCATCGCGCGGACGTCGGTGATGCGCTGCAAGGACACGAAAATGTCCATTGCCGAGATCGGGAGAGAGTTGAACGTAGGCAGCGTTCTGGAGGGGAGTATCAGGAAATCGGGAAATAAGATCCGCATCTCCGTCCAGTTTGTGGACACATCGAGCGAAGAACCGCAGTGGTCACAGGATTACGATCGAGAGATTCAGGATGTCCTGGAAATCCAGAGCGACATCGCCCGCAAGGTGGCCGAGGCGCTGCGCGAACACGTGCTTGGGGGCGTACAGCGCAGCCAAAAAGGAAGAGCTACACGCAACCCGGATGCCTACATCAATTATTTGCGCGGCAGACAGCTTTGGAACCAGCGGACAGAGAAAAGCATGAAGCAGGCGATCGATTTTTTCAATAATGCGCTCAAGATCGACGAAAACTATGCAATGGCGTACACAGGTCTGGCAGATTGCTACACAACGTTGGCATTTTTGGAATTTATGGCGCCTCATGAGGCTCATCCAAAAGCCAGACAGGCGGCCGAGAAGGCGCTCTCCCTGAATGGACGTCTGGCTGAGGCGCACACGTCACTGGGGTGGATCAAGTTCATGTACGATTGGGATTGGGAGGGAGCGGAGAAAGAGTTTAAAAAGGCGATCAGCATCAACCCGAGTTATGCCTCCGCGCATCATTTTTACGCCGATTACCTGAAAGCAATGGGACGATTCGACGAGGCCCTGACCGAGATCGAGAAGGCCCAGGAGTTGGACCCGCTTTCGCTGGCGATCAGCACAGGTGTGGGACATGTCCTGTACCTTTCACGGCAATACGACGAAGCGATAGAGCAGTATCAACGGGCGGTCGATCTCGACCCGGACTTTATGATCACTCACGTCTGGTTTGGGAGACCATACCTGGAGAAGGGCATGTACGAAGAGGCGATATCCGAATTGGAGATCGCGGTCAAACTGTCGGGAGAGAGTACGCTTCCGCTCGCAATGCTCGGTCACGGACTGGCATCCGCGGGGCGAAAGGATGAGGCACTGGAGATTCTTGAGAAGTTGAAGGAAAGATCAGAGAGCGAGTACGTACCGTCGTATTGGATCGCTGTGATCTATAATGGATTCAGAGACAAAGAGAAGGTCATCACCTGGATGAAAAAAGCCTATGAGGAGCGTTCCAGTTGGCTGGTATGGACCAACGTGGAGCCGAGGTTCGACTGGCTGAGAAACGACCCGGACGTGGCCGAGTTGCTAAAGGCAATGAAGTTCCCGTAAAATCCGTAGGGGCAAGGCGGTGTCCTGAGTTCCATTGGGTGGCAGGACGCCGCCCCTACAAAAGGTACAACATGCAATACACATCTCCCCCCAACCAACAGGCTTTTTATGAACAAGTTTGGAATCTCGTGCGCCAGATCCCGCGCGGGAAGGTTGCAGCATATGGACATATCGCACAGATGCTGCCTCCGCCCAACGGCGTGGAGTTCGAGGCGTATAAGGCGTTCGGTCCACGTTGGGTGGGAGGTGCGATGGCAAACTGCCCTGATGATGTGCCGTGGCAGCGGGTGATCAATGCGCAGGGCAAGATCAGCGAGCGACCGGGTGCGGAGAGACAGCGTCTATTGTTGGAGGAAGAGGGGGTAGTGTTCGTGAAGGATAAAGTGGATTTCAAGAAGTTTGGATGGAAGGGTCCCGGTGAGGCGGATGAGCCGAGGCAAGGAGAGTTGTTTTAGACCAACATTTACAGATTTAGCGTAAATAGAATATTTTATGGAGTTATTATGTCGAGAGCAAGTTTAACCTTTATCGTTATCACTCTGTTGGTAGGATGCGCACCTTCACCCACAAAACCACCTCAACCTCCAATTATTGTCGTTGAAGCGACAGAAATCACACAATCATCCACAGAAGTTCCTTTGCCCAGCGAAGAGCCGCTTCCTGAACCAACGGCCACAAATCCCATTTCACCCACAGAGTACACGATCCAGGAATATCATGTCGAGGCAGGGAGTCACCCGCATGATGTCGCGCCCGCGCCCGATGGAACGGTCTGGTACACGGCGCAGCATCAAGGCGCATTAGGGCGGCTGGACCCGCTTACAGGCGAGACGCATCAGATCCCGCTCGGGCCGGGCTCCGCGCCGCACGGCGTGATCGTCGGGCCTGACGGCGCGGCCTGGGTCACCGACGGCGGACAGAATGCCATTGTGCGTGTCGATCCGCAAACCGAAGAAGTGCAAGTCTTTCCTCTTCCTTCAAACACTGGGTACACCAATCTCAACACCGCCGCCTTTGATGCGAATGGCATTCATTGGTTCACAGGTCAAAGCGGCATCTATGGAAGGTTGAATCCGTCAACGGGAGAGATGCAGGTCTTCGATGCGCCGCGCGGACGCGGTCCGTATGGGATTACGGTAACACCTGAAGGTGTCGTTTATTACGCTTCACTGGCTGGCAGTTATGTGGGGCAGATCAACCCGTTTACGAACGAAGCCTCCGTTTTGGAGCCGCCCACATCAGGTCAGGGCGCGAGGCGGGTGTGGTCCGATTCGCAGGGACGCATCTGGGTCAGCGAGTGGAATGCCGGGCAGGTTGCGGTGTATGATCCCGCAGACGGATCATGGCACGAGTGGAAACTTCCGGGAGACCGACCACAAGCCTATGCCGTGTATGTGGATGAGCAAGATATCGTCTGGTTAACAGACTTTGGCTCGAACGCCATCGTGCGCTTCGACCCGACCATCGAGCAGTTCACTGTCTATGAACTGCCCAGCCCGGGAGCGGCAGTACGTCAACTCTTGGGCAGGCCGGGTGAGATCTGGGGTGCCGAATCAGGGACGGATAAGCTGGTTGTGATACGAACAACAATGCCCTAGCGTCACACTTGCTGTCATAATACCTGTTCAATATTGACCATAGCTTTCTACGTTTGGAGTATGAGAGATGTCAGTTGAAAAAAACTCAAAAGGATCCGCCAATAACAATTCCCAAATCAGCCTGGAAGAAGCCCGCCTGATTTGGGATGAATACAAATACCGACACGACCTTATTTGGAAACACTTAATTCGATCAACCATAGCTGTTATAGCTTTGTTAACCGTATCGTATTCAT
>DATHRQ010000501.1:0-14486 GCA_035465095.1 Anaerolineales bacterium
CGATTGTACATAAAATCAAGCCAAAAATTATAGAACTACTAAACGTACACTTTTTTGCATATTGGTAAATTCCCAATAACCTTCCCCAATCTTGATGGCTTTGATAAATTGCAACCTGACGAACCATCAATTTGTCAAAGCCAAACATTGCAATTACCAAAAAAATATTCAACCAGCTTGTTGCATATACAAAAATACCGTATTCAGTAGTTCCTAAAGTACGTGCCAGAGCAACATTCGTAAGAAATACTAAAAGAACTGAGACGACCCTGACTGTTAATGAACCGAGTGCATTATTCAGAGACATCCCAAATAGAGTGGAAGAATTAATTTTTTCTTTTATAACTTTCAACTCGTTTTTGATGAAATTCATTTTTTGAGTAAGAAAAGGAAACAATAAGACCCGCAAAACTATCAGCGGGTCCTATTAAAAAGCAACTTACAATCCCAGCAGCATCAACAACAAACCCCGGCCATTACTGAATGCCACGATCAAACCGGCAAAAACGACCGAAACCATCGACATCAACTTGATCAGGATGTTCAACGACGGACCGGATGTATCCTTGAACGGATCGCCGACAGTATCGCCGACAACTGCTGCCTTATGAGCTTCCGAGCCCTTGCCGCCATACTCCCCGGCTTCAATATATTTCTTGGCGTTATCCCAGGCGCCGCCTGCATTGGACATCATGACAGCCAGAGAAAAGCCTGCGCTAAGCGCCCCGGTCAGCAAACCAAGCACTCCAGCGACACCAAAGACCACACCGATCAAGACAGGGATTGCAATGGCGATCACAGAAGGTAGAACCATTTCGCGCTGGGCAGCGACCGTACTTATCTCAACACAGCGGGCATAATCAGGTTTACCTTCACCTGTAAGAATGCCCTTGATCTCACGGAACTGACGTCGGACCTCCTCCACCATACCACCAGCCGCACGTCCGACCGCGCTCATGGTCAACGCGGAGAAGTAAAAAGCCGTAGCGACGCCGCTAAATACTCCCACCAAAACTGCGGGATTAAGCAAACTTACATCGTAAAAGGTCATGAAGTTCTGAACCGTCAGGTCGGCAACCTGGATGGCTTCACCATCCACGATCAATTCTGAAACACCGCGCAACTCACCTAGAACAAGTCTGATTTCCTCCAGGTAGGCCGCCAAAAGCGCCATTGCCGTCAGAGCAGCGGAGCCGATCGCGAATCCCTTGCCCACAGCAGCAGTCGTATTTCCCACTGCATCCAGTTGATCTGTCCTGCGGCGAACCTCAGGCTCCAACCCGGACATTTCTGCGTTCCCGCCTGCGTTGTCGGCGATCGGACCGTATGCATCGGTTGCAAGCGTAAAGCCCAAGGTCGAAAGCATACTCACGGCTGCCATACCCACACCGTACAATCCCATCAGCGTGCTCGCAGCGCCGCCAGCCACATAAAAACTGATCACGATACCGAACAGTATCACAATCACTGGGGCCCCGCTCGAGCGCATACCGAGCGCCAGCCCTGCGATCATGGCAGTTGCCGTACTGGTATTGGCCTGCTCGGCAATCTGCTGTGTAGGTGAAAATGCGTGAGACGTGTAATACTCGGTCAACTTTCCGACCGCAATACCAACAACAAGCCCCGTCAAAACAACGATCCACATCGAGAACCAATTCGGAAGACCCACAAAATAAAATACTGGCAGCGATAGTAGAGCAATGCCAGCTGAACTGACGTACAGGCCGCGGCTCAGCGCACCGATCAATTCGCCCTGCGAGGCGTCTTCATGTGATCGGACGACATAAAGCGCAACAATCGAGAGTATTACACCCAAGGCTGCCAGAACGATCGGAGCGGTAATAAAGATCATTGCAAGGTTTACATCCGCCCCGGTCAAGCCGACCGCCGCAACACCCAGTGCAGACGTTGCAAGGATCGAACCCGCATAGGATTCGTATAGGTCAGCGCCCATGCCGGCAACATCACCGACATTGTCACCTACATTGTCGGCAATCGTGGCGGGATTTCTCGGATCATCCTCAGGGATGTTTGCTTCCACTTTACCAACCAGATCTGCGCCGACATCTGCTGCCTTGGTAAAAATCCCGCCGCCGACGCGGGCAAACAAGGCCTGGGTCGAGGCACCCATGCCAAAACTGAGCATGATCGCAGTGATCTGGGGAAGAGGATTCTCAGCCAGAAGAAATGGAAAGGCGTCTGGGAACCATATGGGGAAGACGTTATATAACAAAAGGAACCAGGCGGTAATATCCAAAAGCGCAAAACCGACCACCACAAATCCCATAACGGCTCCCGCACGCAGAGCAACCTGCAACGCCGCGTTGAGGCTCTTGCTGGCTGCGTAGGCGGTTCGGGCAGAGGCGTTGGTCGCTGTTTTCATGCCGATGAAACCGCAAAGGCCCGAGAAAAGCCCGCCGGTAAGGAACGCATATGGAACGATCGGGTTTTGAAGATGAAAGAATGAAAGTACCAGGAACAACACGAACAATACTGCAAAAACGATTCCCACCACCCGATATTGGCTCCGCAAATATGCCATCGCGCCTTCGCGAACTGCCTGAGCGATCCCTTCCATTTTCTCATTTCCTTCGCTCAAGGTCATCATTTGCCTATAAAGCACAAATGCAAAAGCAAGCGCCACCACAGCCGCGATTGGCCCCAACCACCACAAAATCGGCAATGGCAAGCGCCCAACCTGGGCGGAAATTATATCTAACTGCATTGTATCCTCCATTAATTTAAGTAAAAATTTCGGCATTTGCCGAATGAGTAGAGAGATTTTACAGGTGCAACAGGGATGTGTCAAGCATTAACCCGGCTATAAGGTTCCGGTTGACATGCAATGGTGAATTTGATAAGATATATCCAATTCACTCGAACAAGGAGCAAGCATGCTACAAGAAATCGAGACTAAAACAACCAAGGAAATCTCAGAACCGACCCTTACGCTGTCACCTACGGCTTCTGATGCAGTAAAAAGCATTCTCTCAGAACGAAAACTTGAGGGATATGCCCTGCGCGTGTATGTGGCCGGCGGCGGATGCTGCGGCGTTAATTTTGGAATGGCTTTGGACAACAACATTCGTGAGGTGGATACCACCATCGAGGTAAACGGCATTCAGGTGGTCGTCGATGAGGTGTCCATTGATTATCTGCGCGGCGCAAACATTGACTACGTCAACGACCCTGTTCGCGGCGCCGGTTTTGCGGTAGACAGCCCAAATGCCAAAGGCGGCGAATGCACCTGTGGAGCAGGTCATAGCCATGGTCATGACCATAGCCACGCCAGCAGCGGTTCGTGTGGCTGCGGCGGATCGTGCGCCTGCCAGAACTAAAATAACCTAAAGACGATAAAAAAATCACCCTCAAAATCGAGGGTGATTTTTTATCTGCCGCGCAAATAAGAAATGACCGCACCGAAGAACCCAAACAGGCCCAAACTGAGGATCAACAAACCGGCTGGGATTCTGGTCGTCTGCTCGGTATCAGGCTCATCGAACGAGGGCAGGTCAAGGGGAGGTGGAGGCGTAAACGTCGACAATCGCGTGGGTGCCTGATCGCCGATAAACGCTGCCTCCAGGGTCGGATTGATCGTGGGGGTCGAAAGTGGCGTTGGCGTCGGGGGGACATCCAAAATGGGAAGAAAAGCGCCCGGCGAAAGCCCCACATACAGCCCGTATACCCAGCCTGTCGAGCCTGGCACGCCCGGATAATAGATCTGGAACCAATCCAGCCGGTCTCTGGCTCGTCCGAGCACGGGGGCCGTTTCGTTTCCCAGCAAGACGCCGATCTTTGGATAATCAAAAGAACTTGGACCTGCATACACATAAATAAAGTCAAAACTTGAATCCACCCGTATTTCAGGGCCTGCAGGCGTGCCTGTCACTGTGGGCACAGAGCCCGTCGGCTGCTGCGCCAGCGCGATTTCCTGTTGACGAGGTCCAAACAGCAACAGAAACCCCACAACCATAACCCCAAAAAAAACAGGAAATACTCCGCCGTAACGCGTCATATCTATTGTCTATTGATCGCCAATGAACCCAAATAGCCGGCAGCGCCCAAAAGGAGAAGACCCACTGTCAGCCACCCCAGCGCGATGCCAGACGGCTTCGTAACAACCTCATCAGCGAATTGGGGCACTTCCAGCGGTGGAGGCGGCGTGAAGGTCGGCACACGTGTGACAGTTGGATGAAAGACAAATGCCGCAGCGAAAGTCGGATTTATGGTCGTCGTTGCGATCGGCGTCGCGGTCGGAGGCGGCTCCACGATCTGCAACTCTCCCCCTTCAACGCTGACGTAGATCGCATACAACCACCCCACTCCGCCTGGTGCCTGTGGATAGGCGATCTGGACCCACTCACGGCCCGGTGACACGCCTATTGCCGGGAAAACATCTCCCGGAGCCACCCTGCCCACGACCGGATAATACACCGGACTGGGGCCGCCGCGGACATTGATGGGCTCTGTATATATCACCGTGGCAAATACGCCAGATTGCTGCGCTTCATCCGCCGCCTGAGCCTGAACTGCCGCGAGGAACACCACCAGGCTGATTAAGGTTCCCTGCAGGAGTATGCTAAATAATTTAAACCAATTTCGATACATTTCGTAGATAACTGTATACATAAAACACGACGACCCATCGCCGTCGTTGATAAAGGGATTATAATCGAAAATATGCACCGAAAAATCCTATACGGGAACATCAAACCGAACGATGTAGCTCACGCTCTCATGGCGGAATTTAACAGAGGCAACCTGCAGGCACAGATCATCGGCCATGCGAATAAACTTGCTGTACAGATCTCCACAAGCAGATATGCGCGATCAGGCGGACATACTGCCCTGACAGTCTCGATCCAGACCACGGTGGACGGTGTCATTATCGAGATCGGACAGCAGGCCTGGATGGGAGTCGCGGCAAGCTTTGGGCACACTGCCCTCTCAGCCCTGCGCAATCCTTTCAGCCTTCTAGGGCGACTGGATGACCTTGCTCAAGACATAGAGCATATACAATTACAGGAAAAAGTATGGAAGACCATAGAAAGGGCCGCAACTGCGCTGGGCGCATCACACGAGTTATCTGATAGGTTAAAACGAATTGCCTGTACCTACTGCGATACAGCCAACCCGCTTGGCGAGGGCTCCTGTATTGCCTGTGGAGCGCCATTAGGCAGATTGCACATCACCTCATGCACTCATTGCGGATACGCGCTCAAGAAAAATGAGCTCGTTTGCCCAAATTGCAGAAAAAAACAATAATGTACGCTGTATGCAATGTCCCCTGCTTGCAGGTTTTTCATCTCACATCTATAATATCCATATCGA
Source organism: Anaerolineales bacterium (assembly GCA_035465095.1). Lineage (GTDB taxonomy): Bacteria > Chloroflexota > Anaerolineae > Anaerolineales > Villigracilaceae > Defluviilinea. Next base: position 5,332 of record DATHRQ010000501.1, read on the forward strand.
ACTGACTTATTACAAGGCATATAAATGAAATCCAAGTTGGATCAATTAGAATCAAAATTGCAGTCGCTTTTTGAAGACAAGATCATGGACATCCTTCCCGGAAGATCACTGGAAGACAAGGTCGTACAAAAATTAGCGGCAGCACTGAAACAAAATATTCTCGAACAAAAGGACGATAATCCCATCGCTCCCAATGTCTTCACGTTGGTCGTGGCCCCGGACACCGGTGCCACATGGAAGGAACCGCCAGTCATTCAGGCACTGACAGACATCATTGCAACTGCCGTAAAGGACATTGGTCTGACACTTGAAGCACAGCCCACCGTCACGATCACAACGGACAATTCATATGCCGAAAAGGATGTATCTGTGATTGCATCCCACAGCCTGGAGCCTATGGAGGATACAAAAGGCATGGAAATTAACGAGACAAAAAACGATGAAAGTAGTGAAAAAATTCCAGAAAACGCCTTCTTGATCGTGGAGGGCGTCAAGGTGTTTCCCCTGAAAGATCCGGTGGTCAATATCGGACGCAGGCTCGAAAACCATCTGGTAATCGATGATCCGCGGATATCGCGAAACCATTCGCAGTTACGCGCGATCAACGGCCGTTATGTGCTGTTTGACCTCAACTCGACAGGCGGGTCTTTCGTCAATGGACAACGAACCAGCCAGACCGTTCTTTACCCGGGAGATGTGATCTCATTGGCCGGCGTGGCTTTGATCTTCGGACAGGATAATCCCCCACCTCGACCAGACCTCAAAGATACTTCCCCCATCAAGGACCCGAATGCAAGCGAACGCCCAACAGCTTCACTCGACTCCCAAATCTCGAAGAAAAAAACGAAAAAGGAAATAAAAACGGGCAAAATACAAAAAGATAACGACCAAGAGAAATGACCGCGATCTTCGTCCTGATCTTAAGGATCGGGCTTGCCGTTGCTCTATATTACTTCCTGTGGCGTGTACTGCAAACGCTTTGGCAGGATTTGAAGCAGCAAGGCAATGCTGTAGCTGCTCAAAAAAACCCGGGCATTCATATAGGTGTCCTGTCGGACACCGACGGAAAAAACAGATACAATTTCTGGCAGACAGAAATTCTGATCGGCCGCGGTTCCCACTGCGCCATTAAACTGAAAGACGAGTCTCTTTCAGCCAGCCACGCCCGTATTTCTTTTCATCATTCACAATGGTGGCTTGAAGACCTTGGCTCGACCAACGGCACCATCCTCAACAGTGATCCAATTACAACGCCCACGGTGATCATCAGCGGGGATCAATTTAAGTGCGGGAACACCACCTTTACCCTCAGCATGAATCCATTGGCTCAACAACATCCGAAACAGATGGAAACTGGAAGCGCAGGCGGCAAATGACCGAACAAGCGATCATGGCCATCATCGGCGGGTCCGGGGTTTATGAAATGCCGGGTCTGGAAGATACTCATGAATTCGTTACAGACACACCCTTTGGAACCCCCAGCGCCCCGATAGTCATTGGGACCCTGGGAGGCACGCGCGTAGCATTCATTGCCCGTCATGGTATTGGGCATCATATAACTCCGGGCGAGGTTCCCTACCGGGCCAATATCTTCGCCCTGAAATCGCTGGGCGTACAACGCATCGTAAGCATAAGCGCCTGCGGCTCCCTGAAAAAAGAGCTGGAACCCGGTCATGTTGTGGTTCCCGATCAGATTTACGACAACACGAACGATCGTCCACGCTCCTTTTTTGGAGACGGATTCGTTGCGCACATTGGAGTCGCAGACCCGTTTTGCAATGACCTGTCTGGGCAGCTAGAATCAGCCGTCCGCGAGGCCGGAGGCGTGGTTCATCGGGGAGGTACGTCCATTACCATCGAAGGTCCGAGGTTTTCTACGAAGGCCGAATCCAATACGTATCGGTCGTGGGGCATATCCATTGTCGGTATGACAACCTCGCCTGAGGCGTTTCTCGCACGCGAGGCGGAGATATGTTATGCGACCATGGCACACGTAACGGATTACGACGTCTGGCACGAAAGCGAGGCGCCTGTCAGCGTGGAAATGGTGATCCAAACTTCGGCAAGAAACACAAAATTGGCGCAGGAATCCGTTCAGATTCTCGCAGGGAAACTTAAGTTGGAACGGGACTGCGAATGCGGCCACGCGCTTGCTTCAGCAATGGTCACAGGCAAGGAAGTCATCCCGCCAGAAACCGTACAGAAACTTGACCTATTGATCGGTAAATATTTATAGGTTTCTGAGCATGAAAATTCCAAAAGCATTTTATGAATAGAACAATTCAGAGCGATCTGTTAAAAATTGCGGGGAGCTTCCTGCTGCTCCAGGCAATCATATTTTCACTATCTCCTGTTGTTCGTGAACACACCTGGGCCGTCAGCATTCCATGGGGACACTGGATCGCACTCATTATTCTGGGCGGGGTCTTTTATCTTGTCCACCGTGAAATCGCCCTGCGGCTGCCCGACGCCGACCCATATCTTCTGCCATCTGCCGTCCTTCTGAGCGGCTGGGGCGTGTTGACTATTTGGCGGCTCGATCAAGAGTTTGGCATTCGTCAGGCACTCTGGCTGGCAATCTCTCTGGGCGTCATCTTCGTCGGCACGCGAATACCGTCATTAAAGATCTTACAAAGATACAAATATGTATTACTCATGGGAGGGTTATCACTTACCGCCTTGACACTCCTGTTTGGGACCAATCCAAGCGGCTTTGGTCCAAGGTTATGGCTAGGGTGCTGCGATGTATATTACCAACCGTCTGAGCCGCTCAAGTTGCTTCTTATCATTTTTCTTTCTGCATATCTGGCTGAAAAACTCCCCTATCGGTTAAGGACAATTCATACTTTGTTTCCAACCGTGATCCTAAGCGGAATCGTCATTCTTCTCTTGCTCCTGCAAAGAGATCTGGGCACGGCTTCCATATTTCTTGCGCTCTACACGTCCATCACATACCTTGCCACCAACCGCAAACGCATCCTGGTTACCAGCCTGATATCGATCATTCTGGTCGGTGTTGCCGGTTATTTTCTTGTGGGAATCATTAACATACGCATCAGTTCGTGGCTCGATCCCTGGATAGACCCCGGCGGAAACTCCTACCAGGTCATTCAGGCGTTGATCTCGATAGCAAATGGCGGCATTGAAGGGCGCGGGCTTGGATTGGGGTATCCCGATCTCGTCCCGATCGCGCTCTCCGATTTTATGTATTCGGCGATCGCCGAAGAGACGGGTCTTATCGGAACCCTGGGCCTGCTTGCCGTTTATGGGCTGATCCTCAACCGCGGCTTCCGCATCGCCCTGCGCGCGCCGGACGTTTTCAGAAGATTACTTGCAGCAGGTATATCGACCTACATTGGTATCCAAACCATATTGATCGTGGGCGGTAATCTTCGGCTCCTGCCCTTAACCGGGGTGACCCTGCCCTTTGTTTCCTATGGCGGCTCATCTTTACTCACATCTTTCATTGCACTGGTGCTTCTGCTTTCGATCAGCAATCATCTTGACGAGGAACCGGCTCCGCTGGAAAAACCCGCTGCCTATCTCACGCTCAACACGATACTATCCCTGGGGCTGTTTGCTTCGGCACTGGCAAGCGGATGGTGGGCAGTCGTCCGTGCACCCGCTCTCCTACAGAGGCCCGATAACCTGCGCCGTGTCATCGAGGAGCGCTATGTGCCGCGCGGCCTGATCCTGGATCGCTCGAATGCCGTTATTACAAAAACATCCGGAGTAACGGGTTCCTATTCACGCTTATACGTGTACCCCGACCTTGCCCCTGTCACCGGCTACAGCAACTCGACCTACGGACAGGCCGGTCTCGAAGCGTCCATGGACGGGTACCTGCGCGGGCTGGATGGCAATCCAGCTATAAACATCTGGCGCGAGCACCTGCTGTACGGCATGTCTCCACCCGGCCTGGATATACGCCTCAGCATCAATCTCTCCCTGCAATCCCGCGCAGACGAACTGATGCGCGGACAAAGCGGAGCCGTCGTCATTCTCAACGCGCAGAGCGGGGAAGTTTTGGCCATGGCGTCTCATCCGACCTACGACCCGAACGAATTGAGGGAAATCGCAGGCGATCTGCTTGTCGACCCGGGAAAACCATTGATCAATCGCGCCGCTTCCGGGTTGTATCCGACTGGGTCAGCGTTGGAACCGTTCGCAGGAGCAATTGAAAACGGCGATCTGTCAGACATCTATAACACGTTTGCCTTCAATGGCTTTCTCAATCCCCGCCTAGAAAGTGCCGTGCCTTTCATTGATGAAGAAGAGAATCGGCTTTATTCATCTCCCCTGCAAATGGCACTGGCGTCTGCCGCCTTCAGCAATAACGGCGTCATCCCTGCGCCAAGGATTGCGATGGCTGTAAAGACCTCCAAAGGTGAATGGCTGGTGCTTCCAGCAGTGGGTATGCCCACCGAAGCGATCCAGCCTTCGGAGGCGAGAGAAGCGGTAAACCCGTATGTCGTCAGCGGAGATAACTTCTGGTCCCACACAGCGCAGGCAGAGGACGCTGAATCAGACGTCACCTGGTTTATTGGCGGAACACCCCCAAACTGGAGGTCCACACCTTTGGTCGTTGCAGTCGTGCTGGAAAAAACAGATCCAACGCTTGCACGACGGATTGGCCGCGAGTTGTTGCTCAGCGCAACCAATCCTTAAGCAGCACCCCAACAAAAAAGCCCCGCGATTGCGGGGCTTTTTTGTTTTATTTATGAGCCGTCGTCGTTATCGTTCGCGCTGTAACCAGGGCCGCTTTCAAAGAAGTCATAGTTCGGTTGAATATCAGGTGTAAGGTCAACGACTTCACCGGCTTCGAGCTGCCTGACGGTATCAAGGACAATGGGGCCGCCATGATGGTTGGTACCTTCGAAGTGGCCGGTCAGCCCAACGCGGCTGATGTATTCACCGCCCTTGGCCGTATAGGCGGTGGGAACTTCATCTTCCGGGAAGATCGCGAGAAATGGGCACTCTGGTACACAGGCGCCACAATCGATGCAAGTCTCAGGATCGATGTAGATCCAGGGCCATTCTTCCTTGGGGTGGCCGGGAATCATACATTCAACAGGGCAGACGTCGATGCAGCCACGGTCGCGAACGCATAGGCTTGTGATTATATGGGTCATGAAACATCTCCTTGATGGAATTTGTTAGAACAGACTTTCCTATTATAACGTGCTTCTATGAGCAGGCAAGGTCTTGTTCGTCGCTGACGCTTATTTGAATTTTTCTGCGACAGCATCCCAGTTGACCACATTCCACCATGCGGACACGTAGTCTGGGCGGCGGTTCTGGTAATTTAGATAATATGCATGTTCCCACACATCCAAGCCGAGGATCGGGGTCAACCCGAGGGAAAGCGGGTTATCCTGATTCGGCGTTGCCACGACCGTCAGCCCCTCATTATTTTTAACCAGCCAGGCCCAACCCGAACCGAACTGTCCTCCGGCAGCCTTTGCGAACTCATCCTTGAACGCATCAAATGAGCCAAAAGCCGAATCGATGGCCGCAGCCAGGTCTCCGCTGGGAGCGCTGCCGGCATTGGGCGCCATCACCTCCCAGAACAGGTTGTGATTGAACGTACCGCCGCCATGATTGCGCACAACGCCGCGCACAGCCTCGGGGATAGCATTTAGATCGCTCAGCATTTCTTCGAGCGACTTGCCAGCCAATTCGGGCGTTTTTTCGACTGCGCCGTTAAGATTTGTGATATATGCGTTGTGATGTTTCGTATGATGGATCTCCATCGTGCGCGCATCGATATGCGGTTCAAGTGCATCATATGCATATGCAAGTTTTGGTAATTCAAAAGCCATTTTTCTCTCCTTTTCGTTGATTTGATCTGCCTCACTGGCAGATTTTTGATTAACTATCTGAAAAAATTGTAGTACGTTGAAGGCACGATGTCAAGAAAGATATTCGAATCTGCGCTTTTTAACCTACAAGTACACTGTCAGATGCCAAAATCCCTGTATTTAACTGCTAAAATCAAGCGATGACCGCACAGCGCTCCCGCATCCCGCTTCCCATCAACCTGATCATAGCAATACTTGCCACATCCACCGCTTCGATCCTTATCCGCTTCGCGCAAGCCACAGGCGCGCCGTCACTGGTCATCGCCGCGGTACGTTTGACGATCGCGACACTCGTCCTTGCGCCAATAGCGCTTTTACGCCATCGTGACGAATTAAAGGCTCTCACACGCAAAGACCTGATCCTTAGCACCATTTCAGGGATCTTTCTCGCCATCCACTTTGCAACGTGGATCTCATCTCTTGAATACACATCCGTGGCAAGCTCCGTTGTGTTCGTCTCAACGGGGCCGCTGTGGGTGGCGCTGCTTTCGCCGCTGCTGCTCAACGAGCGCCTGACACGCGTGGCAATTCTCGGGTTGGTGCTGGCACTTTTCGGCGGAACAATTATCGGATTGTCTGATGCATGCGTCATCCAAAACGGACTCCAATGTCCGCAGTTGAGTCAGGTGCTGGAGGGGCGGGCGATGTGGGGCAACTTTCTGGCACTTTGCGGCGCGCTGGCCGTTTCAGGGTATCTGATCATTGGGCGAAAAGTGCGTGTAAAAATGTCGCTTATCCCTTATATTTTTTTAGTGTACGGAATCTCTGCCGTTGTATTGAATGTATTCATGTTGGCCTCCAACCAAAGCCCATTGGGTTATTCACCCACTGCTTATATCTGGATATTTCTGCTGGCGGTTATCCCGCAATTGATCGGGCACTCAATGTTCAATTGGCTGCTCAAGTATCTGTCCGCAACCATGGTGGCCGTCACTACGCTTTCCGAGCCGATCGGTTCGGCCGTACTGGCGTATATCTTCCTGAAAGAAATGCCCGCACTTGCAGTAGTGATTGGCGGGGCACTTATTCTCATCGGTATATTTCTTACATCCAGACAAAACACGAAAACTAAAGATCAACAAATCGCGGAGCAATAATGACCCTTACATTGAACAGAAAAGATCAGGAGATGCTGCGCGGCGATCACGGCCCAGCGACCAAAATGGCAATGTCCATTCTGGTTCGCATGGCTGAGATCTCCGGCGCAAAGGAATTAATGGATATCAGCGGTGCGCACATCGACAGCACAGTATATATCGGCGACGCAGGCTTGGAGTTTGCAGAAAAACTGGCCAGCCTAGGCGCAAAAGTTTCTGTGCCGACCACACTAAACGTCAGCGGACTCGACGAACATCACTGGCAGGAATGGGCTGTTTCTTCCGAATGGGCCCGGCAGGCACATCGACAGATGGTCGCCTACCAAAGCATGGGGACCATCCCAACCTGGACGTGTGCGCCGTATCAAACCGAAATGAAACCTGCATTCGGACAACAGATCGCCTGGGGCGAATCCAATGCCATCGTCTTTGCCAATTCAGTGCTGGGAGCACGCACAGAAAGATACCCGGACTTATTCGACATTTGCTGTGCCATAACCGGACGCGCGCCTGCCATCGGACTGCATCTGACTGAAAATCGGGCAGGGAATTTGTTGTTGCACTTGGAAGAAATCCCCCTGGCGTTACAACACAGCGACGATTTTTACCCCGTACTCGGTCACTTTATGGGGAAGGTATCCGGCGGCAGGATACCCGTTATCACAGGCATGAATATGACGCCAAACGAAGATCAGCTCAAGGCGTTGGGAGCCGCGTCGGCTTCCTCGGGTGCGGTAGCGATGTTCCATATAGTCGGCATCACGCCCGAAGCGCCCAGCGTTGAATCCGCATTCCAGGGAAAACAACCCGAAGAGACCATCGTGGTAACGATGGACAAGCTGCGCGAATCCTACCGCGCCCTGACCCATACGGACAGCGATCAGCTGGACATCGTCGTGCTGGGAAGTCCGCATTTTTCGTTGGCTGAATTCAAACAACTGGTGCCGCTTGTGAAGGGAAAACAAAAACACCCCGATGTAAAGTTCCTGGTCACATCCAGCCGCGCGATGGTGCAGCTCGCAAAGCATGCTGGTTTTTTGGATGCGTTACAGACCTTTGGTGCACAACTGACCGTGGATACCTGCATCCTGACCTCCCCAATGCTGCCGCAGGAGATGGAATATCTGATGACCAACTCAGCAAAGTTTGCCTATTATTCTCCCGGTCTATTGAACAAGAAGATCACGTTCGGCAGCCTGAAAGATTGCGTCACATCGGCCATTGAGGGCAAAATCATTCGAGATGGATCATTATGGGAAACCTAATCATCACGGGCACCCCGTTCATTGCAGGGTCAGCCAGCGGAGAAGCGCTCGTCAGCAGTGAACCGCTTTCCTTTTGGGGCGGATACGATTGGAAAAACGGAGAGATCATCGACCGCAGACATCCGCTTTCAGGATCGATCGCCAGGGGCAAGATACTCGCGATTCCATTTACGCGCGGGTCATCCACAACGACTGCGGTTTTGCTCGAATCGATCCGTGCGGGAACCGCCCCCAACACAATTATCACCACGGGGACAGACTTCTTCTTTGCGTTGGCATCCGTCGTGGCGGATGAACTGTACGCCAGTCCGATTCCTTTGATCGCGGTTTCTGAAACCGATTTTGCAAAACTTCAAACGGGCGACCATCTCAAGGTCGATAATTCAGGTATGATAACAATCACGCAAAGGAATCTTGAAAAAAGATGAAACTCCCTCCCCACATCTTTCTTGAAGAACGAAATATCCCCTATGAGTCTCGCAGTTTTTCACCCGAAACTGAAAAAGGTGCGGCCAATGTCGCCCATGCGCTCGGCATTTCCGAACGACAGGCCGTCAAGACTTTGATCTTTCAGGTCGTGGACACAGGCGAATGTGTGCTCGTCATGCTCGGCGGTGACCAAAATGCCATATCCGGGAAACTCAAAAAGGCAATCGGATCACGCAATATCAAAATGGCTGCCCCAGAACTGGTAAAAGAAATAACCGGATACGTCGTCGGGTCTATCCCCGCTTGTGGCTGGCAGCCCGCAAATTTCCGATCCTTCCTCGAAGCGACTCTCACCCACGAACCTATTTTAGGGACCGGAGCGGGTCAATGGGGCCAAGAGATCATGATCACGCCCGAGAACCTGATCCGTGCCAGCAATGCCCAGGTGGTCAATTTGACGATTCGGGATCGGCCCGTGACCAAAGAATAACCATGGACAAAAA
>DATHRQ010000502.1:0-8221 GCA_035465095.1 Anaerolineales bacterium
CTGGATCATATGCAGGACGTGGGTGTATCCCGCTCCCCACATGAATATTGTCTTCATGATGATGAACGGAAGCCAATAAGACTTGTTCCAAAAACTAAGGAAGCCAACCAACCCGATGCCGATGGATGCGAATCCAAGTTCCATTTGGAAGCCGCTGTTTACAGGCCAGCCGATGCTCGTAGCGACCTGGTCCGCATAGATGATGTGGCCGAAGAGTCCGCTCATGATGCCGAACCAGCCTGCCAGCCCAATGGTGTAGATTGTAATGATCTCGATGAACGTTTCTTTTCTTTCCCGATCGCGAGTGTTGAATAAATGGACGCCGATCGAAATGATCGTCACGACGATCTGAATGTAAACATTCAAGCCGGGTATTTCATAGAATGCCTGCATGTGGTTCTCCCTGATTGACCTATTTAACTTCTGAATAAAATGGACTGTGTCTGGAGGAAATTGTAGTCTGAAATACGTGGAATTAGGCTGCTTTATCGAGAATTATGTCGACGACGGTTGAGAGGGGTGCCGTGGCGTCGATCATGATTGCGTTCTTGGGAAGTCCTTCCTTCGTTGCGTATTGCAATCGCGCGAAGGATTCCCCTTCGCGTGCCGTTCCTCCCCACGCGTCTTTGGGTCGGGCGGCAAGACGCCGGTTCAACGTATTCAGATCGATCTCAAGGATAAAAACCTCATCGAACAAATCGAGAAAACGGTCAGAATTCCTGGAACCGCCGCAAAAGAAAGATAGTGGATGGCTGTTATCGGCCACCAAAGCTCTGACCTTCTCATCGTCCCAGATCCAACTGCGATTCCCGTTGGCGGACTCATACCATGGTTCGCCGGTTTCTGGATCACCAAAATAGGCCAATTCCTCGTCGCCGTGAATGGTGTGATAACCGCGTCGCTGCAGCTCATCGCAGACCGTGGTTTTACCGGCGCAGGAAACACCTTCGATTAAATAGTTTTTGATACCCATATTCTGAAAGAAGTGATTCCAACCGTGTGCCTGCACGTTTCGTTGGCACGCCTTTGCTATTATTAGCCTTTTATGCCTTTTCGTTTTTTCCACTTTTCCCACCAAGAATCATACCAAGGTTTGAACTCGCGGAAATTTACTAAACCCTGCTGTTCAAGCCAACGAATTCCAAAAATCACTTCAACCTCCCATCGCCTGTCAATCCGCGCTTACGGGCACGGGTTCGGTATTTCTGTCCTTCAACTCCCTGCGCGGGGCAAAGAAGGATGCGAACAACCCCAACACTGCGGCAATGAATGCGATCGTAAAGACGATCGTGATGGCGTCCGCCACGGCAAGGCGCGCAGTTTCGTTGACCACCGCCTCAGCGCCGGGTGAGGGGTTGAGCAGTTGCGAGACCAGGCCCAGGTCCAGGCCGGAGGCGCTCAGGTTCCGAATTAATCGCGCGCTCAACGCCGCGCCCATCACGGTCACGCCGAGCGTCCCGCCCATCATGCGGCTGAATTGAATGGTCGAGGTGGCGGTGCCGAGGAAGCGGCGCTCGACGGACGTCTGCACCGCGATCAGGAACGGCGGGATGGCAAGCCCCATTCCGATGCCCATCAGAAATACGAAGAACATCAGCATGTTTCGGCTGACGTTTGCGTCCACGCTGGTCATCAGGAGAGAGCCGATGGTGAGCAGTGTCGTGCCTGTGATCGCCAGCCTGCGAAAACCGACCCTCAACAGTGAGCGTGTGCCGGTGATGCTCCCTGTGACCCACCCCAACAACATCGGCGCGATGGCGATGCCTGCCCCTGTCGCGCTTGTGCCGAGCACCGATTGCACGAATAACGGGATGAACGAAAGCGACCCGAACATGGCCCATCCCGTGAAGACGCCATGCACGATGGTGATCGAATAAAGGCGGTCGCGGAAGAGGCGGATCGGCAGGATCGGGTCTTTGGCGCGGCTTTCGACCCACAGCAGGGCGATGAAAAACGCGATGGACATGACGATCAGGATGGCGCTGGCGGACGTGCCGGACTCCACCAACCCCAGCAATAACGAGACCACACCGGCGGATAACAACGCCGCGCCTGCGTAATCGATCACGGGTCTTTCGTCGCTTTGGATCTGGTCCTGCCACCCGAAAGCGACCAGCCCTGCCGCCAGAATCCCCGGAATCACGTTGACGTAGAACACCCAATGCCATGAGAGCTTATCCACGATGAAGCCGCCCAGCAGCGGACCCACGATGGATGAAACGCCGAACACGCTGGAAAAGACTCCCTGCATTTTGGCGCGCTGTTCGAGCGAGAACATCTCGCCGATCATGATGAACGCCAGCGGCATCATGCCGCCCGCGCCGAGTCCCTGCAGGGTGCGGGCGAAGATCAGGAAAGTCATGCTGTCCGCCTGCGCGCACAGGACGGAGCCGAGCAGGAAGAGCGCCATGGCAAAAAGGTACAGTCTACGCCGTCCGTACAGGTCGGAGATCTTGCCATAAAGCGGAATGGTCGTCGTCCTAGAGAGCATGAAGGCGGAGAAAACCCACGAGTAATGCTCCAGCCCACCCAACTGGCCGACGATGGTCGGCATGGCGGTGGCGACGACGGTCGCCTCCATGGATGCCATGAAGAGGCTGAGCATGATCCCGATGGTCACGAGGATGGTTCGGTTGCGATTCATAGTGTCCCTTGGCGGTGAAATTTGAGGCAGGTGAATAATCATACTCCAAAACGAAAAACTCCCGCTGACTAGAGATCAGCGGGAGTATGAGTATGAAATTCAGCCGTTCATCTCGCTTTTTCTGCTAGCCAAGCATCCACCTCGCGCCACAGGGTGCGTGCCGTCGGCATGAAAAAACCGATGTGCCCGATCTTGTCGACTCCAAGATCGTCCGGTGTCACATGCCGTCTTTCCAGCGGAGCCCCGGTGTAGTAGGACATCATCGCGTCCACGGAACGCTTTGACCCCCAGATGTCATCGCTGAAACTGAAGGCCAGGATTGGTGAGGCAAAACGGGGGAAGTTCCGACGCGATTCCAGAGTCTGATCGCCGCACAGATAATCCGGCGAGCGGCTCCAACGCGCCCATTCCAAAGCTGCCTGTTTTGGAAGGTCCTCACCACGGACGAAGCGGCTCCACGGCAGATAGCCATACAGTGACGACAGCAACCAGAATCCAATGTGGGCGAAGAACCACACCCGGTACTTCTCGTTACCGGGATGGAGTCCCCAGTAGCCGCTCTGCGACGAGATTGTGACCATCGCGCTGACGTCACTGGTGTTTTCGAGCAGACCTGCTGCCTGCCCACCAAAGCTGTGTCCAATGAGAAACAGTGGACACGAATTGTTTTGGGCACGCGCCCATGCGATCACCCCAGTCATATCTTTCTCAGCCCAATCGCGCATCCGTGCCTGGAAGCCTTTCAGGGTCTTAGGGCGCGAGTCACCGATCCCACGATAATCATAAGTTACAACGAAATGCCCCGCCCGGCTCAGGTAACGTGCATAGACCTCATAAAGGCGTCGAGGCGTTGCCATTGCTGCGCTGATGACCGTTACATACTGTGGATTATCTTTCGGTTCAAATACTGTTGCTGCCAGCTCGAATCCATCTGCCGCTGAGATTGTAACGTCAGTGTCTCCTTTTCTTGCCATGACTTCCTCCTCAGAAATCATTATAGAACAAAAATCTCCCGCTGACTTTTTGAGCCGAGCGGGAGCTGCTTGATGCATGTTTGGATACAGGTAACTATTTTATGATCTAGAAAATACAGCAACCTGCCAGGCTCCCATATCTAAATGGGAATGACGGTCCAACCCCGCCTTGCGAATTTCTGCTTCGACGGATTCGGTGGCATAGACGTAGTTCCGCATCGGGTTACCAGTCAACCAGTTGCGGAAGTTGTAATAGATTTCGTTGAAGAATTTTACCCACCACAGGTCGCGTGGATAAACCACGCCATAAAACTTTTTTGCCTTTTGTGCGGACAACCCCACTAACTTTGGCATATCGTCAAAACAACAGATGACACGGTCAAGTGTGACGATATCTGCTTCGGGTATATCCCCAGCTATATCGACAAAATTCCCCGGCATGTGTTGTATCTTGTCGGCATGACCCTGACGTTCGGCCTCCTCCTGACATGCTTCTGAATACGCGGAGGAACCTTCTGCGTTGATGGCGTGACTAACCCCGGCTTTGAGCAATCCATGCTGGATGTCGCCCACACCGCCGCCGATATCCAAAAGGGACATGCCCTGTATGCCTTCGGAACGCAATGCATCCATTAATTGGACCGTTGTCTTTTTAGGACCATCTTCGCGGTATTTTTTGAGTTTTTTATCTACGTATTTTCGATCGAACTTGATCTCGATCCCCTGGCATTGACAGGATTCCATGACAGCAAACTCCTTTCTGTAATGGATGAAACAACAACCTAAATCAGTATAGCATGTTTCTTTTCTTTGAAACAAAAACTCCCGCTGACCGTTCAAGTCAAGCGGGAGTCGGTATTCGTGATGAGACTTGTCTCTTAATGGATTTCAAGCTGAATTGTCACCTTGTCGTCTTTCTTAAGGTTTTCCGCTTTGCGGACACTTGCCTTGACAGGTACGAGATAGCGATCGTTCTTTGGAAACAAGGAAGTGGTGTGTTTTGTTTCCCCGATCTGCACGTGGACGGGGATCACTCCCCAGCCATACGTCACCAAATTTGGTATGTCTATTATTGCGCGGCTGTGCTTCGCCGGAACTTTGACGAAGAACCATGGCGCTGGCCCGCGCCAGAAGATGATCTTGCAACTGAACTCGATGTGCATTGGCAAAGTATATCAAATACAATTATCCCTAACTGGAACAAAAACCTTCCGCCGACCTTCAATCAAGTTCGAGCGTTGGAATAGCTCAATGGGTACAAAGTCTGTCGAACGACTTCAGTTCATTGCGGTTTCTCTGAAACTTACGGAACCAGGAGTATCCCGAGAATATACGGAAGCAAGACCAGCAATGCGAGCAGTGGATGTCCCCGCCGGGTTGTGTTGCGACTATCCCAGCTAAAAAGGTAAAGAGCCAACCCAAATGCTAAAAAACCGCTGACACACATTATGATAACCGAGCCCCACGGAGAAAAAGCACCTGTGTTTCCCATCACCAGCGAATCAAGGGCATTCATTGCCAGTGTGGCAGGTAGAAGCTGGGCAAATCTCCCAGCAGTGGCTGGCAAAAGGCTGAACGGAACCATCAAGCCGCCCAGCATCATGGAAGGAAGGAAAATAACCTGTGACCATAACACGGTCATACGCGAGCTGGGGGAAACTACTCCGATGAGAACGCTTAGCCCTGTGCAAGCAAAGGTCATCGTGAGAAATACCAATATATAAGCGAACCAATCTATCGGCAAAGGAGCATGAAAGAACAGTGGTGCAGTGAACGTGATGAGGGCAACTACGATTACCAGGTGTAACGTGGTTGTCAGCGCGGGAATAATAAGTATGGAGAGAGAAGGTATGCCATTGATCTTATAACTACGGAAAATTCCGTTTTCACGGGCATTAACCAAAGGATCGGGTATCCCTAATAAAGTTGCCGCCAGAATGGCAAAGACGACCATCGCCGGAATCAAGTTGTCCAGAAAGGGGGGATTAATTCCAGGCATGATGAGACCCATCATTAAATAAAAACCCAAAGGGAACAAATAATTCATCAATAGCAATTGTTTGTTGCGGATTCCGGTTCGAAATTCGAAAGAAAAGTGATGAAGAAAGGCGTTCATCTGGCAGCTCCGTCATAGGTGATTTCCAGAAACCGGTCTTCCAGAGACGGCCGCTCTACGCGCAAGTCAATCAACACATCGTCTTGCGATTCAATGTATGTAATGATCGCTGACACAGTGGGCCCGATATCAGAGCTGAAATAGATGTTGTATTCATCCTTTGTTGATTGTTGACTTACTGCCGGAAAAGTCAATTCCTGAGCCGATAAACAGGATGCCTGCGTGCGAACGGAAATCTTTGTTAACCCCGAACCGCTTGCCGTTATCGCCATTGGTGTGCCGATGGTAACGATCCTACCGTTCAGTAGAATGGCTATTCGATCCGATAGTTGTTCGGCTTCGGACATGTCATGCGTTGCAAGTATTATAGTAGCGCCGCCCTTTTGCAATTCACGCATCACAGAATGCAGTTCGACGCGTGTTGCCACATCCAACCCCGCCGTGGGTTCATCGAAAAATATAATTTCAGGAGTATGTGCAATGGCTAATGCCAGCGCCAGACGGCGTTGTTGTCCTGTGGATAGATTGCAGAACTGGGCATTGCGTTTCTCCATCAATCCCAGTCGTTCAAGTAGGTCAAAACGAGGCGCAACGCTGTGATAGGCACAGATAAGTTTTATGGCTTCGTTTGGGGTAATATTTTCCGGTAACCCTGCCGATTGTAGTTGTACACCGATTCGGCTCTGTAATTTTCGAGATTCTCTCGCAGGGTCCACTCCAGCCACCTGTAGTGAGCCTCCATTAGGTGTGCGCAGGCCTTCCAAGGATTCTAAAATGGATGTTTTGCCAGCGCCGTTGGGACCCAATAAGCCGAATATTTCACCCTGCAGCACGTCAAACGTGACGCTGTCCACGGCAACAAAATTGCCGTAAGTTTTGCGAAAGTCTTTTACTTTAATTGCTGAGGCGTTTATGTTTTCCATTTTGTATCTGAGTGCCGTGCCTGATACCAACTATGGTTTATGCAACCTACAGACTGTGTCACTTGGTTAATTACTTGTAGCTTGCTTCCATGATACTGACATTCCTTCTTTGAGTCATGTGTCATTTGTCACTTTTGGAAAAATGATAAAGGCTGTCGAATATTTGCTTTTGTTTTCTTTCATCCATGGTTTGTCATTCTACTATGAATAATAACAAAAGCAGGGAGATTTATTACAGAAAACAAAAACTCCCGCCGAATTCTCGGCGGGAGTTGCTCTTGCTGATCGCTAAATGCTAAATGCTGCTGGTTTCCCCATACAACTTGCGGTGAACCACACTCAACGCGCGGACCTGCTCCGCGGCGTGATACGAAGACCGCACCAGCGGATTCGACTCCACCCATTGGAAGCCGATCTCCTTGCCGTAATCGCGCAGTTCGGAGAACTCTTCCATGGTGTAATAGCGCGAGATGGGCATGTGCTTCTTGCTGGGCTGTAAATACTGGCCGATGGTCAGAATGTCCACGCCCCACGAGCGCTGGTCGCGCATCACGGCTTTGATTTCATCCATTTCCTCACCAAGCCCCACCATGATGCCCGATTTGGTCAACACATCAGGGTCAAGTTTCTTGGCGTTGGATAAGGTCGCCGCCGCCCATTCGTAATTGTCCTGCGGCTGGACTTGCTTGAACAAGCGCGGCACGGTCTCCACGTTGTGATTCAAAATTTCGGGGCGGGCGTCCATGACGATCTTCAAGGCTTCTAGCGAGCCTTTGAAATCGGGAATCAATACTTCGATGGAGCAACCCGGTAGCAACTCGCGAATACGGCGGATGACCATTGCGAAGATCGGCGCGCCGCCATCACGACGTTCATCGCGGTTGACGGATGTGATGACGGCGTGCTTTAAATCCATGGATTTGATGGCCTGCGCCACGCGTTCGGCTTCGCCCCAATCCATTAGCGCGGGCTTGCCGTGTTTGATATCGCAGAAACCACAGGTACGCGTGCAGACGTCGCCGAGCATCAAAAATGTTGCGGTGCCGCTTCCCCAGCATTCGCCCAGGTTCGGACACATGGCTTCCTCGCAGACGGTGTGCAGTTCCTTCGAGCGCATCAGGTTCAAAACGCGTTCGTAGGTTTCGCCTGAGGGCGCGCGCACCTTGATCCATTCCGGGCGGCGCAGCGGACGGACGTCTGTTTCGGGGATGATTCGATCTCTCGTAGGTGTAGCAGGCATAAGGTCCTTTTGAGCCGTCATTGCGAGGAGCGATAGCGACGAAGCAATCTCATCCTTAGTTGGGGATTGCTTCGCTTCGCTCGCAATGACAGATTAATTTTTCTTCCTGACTTTCAATCGTAATCCTTTGACTTCGACAACTTCCACCGTATCGCCCTTACGGATCTTTTCGGATGGGTCCGCAGCTTCGGCGGACCAGAGTTCGGATCTTAATTGGACCTGACCGGTGGTTCCCTTCCAATCGACAGCGGATCCCAGTTTCCCTGCGAACGATTCAGCGCCCGAACTGATCGGGAAACGCAGCGCGCGCAGGGCGAACATCAG
>DATHRQ010000503.1:0-7616 GCA_035465095.1 Anaerolineales bacterium
TCCTCAACCCTCATCCTGGTTCGTCCCCATATTACTTTTAAGCGTGCCTATTTTCGACACTACATTTGTCGTGATTTCGCGCCTTCGCAGGAGATTGCCAATTTACAAAGCTGGCCAGGATCATTTGTATCATCGGCTTACACAGATGGGACTATCCTCTGTTCAATCAGTGACGATCATGCACGTCGCCGCCCTGCTAACAGGCTGTCTCGCGTTTATAGCATTGACACTTCCACCCTTGTGGGCAAACGCGCTGTTTGCAACCGTACTATTATCTGGCACAATCATGCTTGTCTGGCTGGAGAAAAATTCACCCCTGGAAAACGAATAACTTCAAAGCGCGATCAAGAAAATCAGATCATTGACATTCGTGCCGCTGGGGCCTGTTTTGATCAAATCGTTCATCTTTTCAAAGAAGTGGTACGCATCATTTCTGGATAAGTAGTCTGCTGCTTCAATCCCAAGCGACTCGGCCCTTCGAGCGGACTCCCCTGTCACAACCGCGCCGGCCGCGTCCGTGGGGCCATCTTCCCCGTCGGTTGCCAGTGAGATCAGCATTACATTTTTCAAATCCCTTAATTCATCCACGGTAGCCAATGCCAGTTCCTGATTCCTCCCACCTTTGCCATCGCCCTTAATAGTGACCGTAGTTTCTCCTCCCGCGATCAAACAAAATGGACGCGGACGTTTGCCCAATTCTTCCTGTAACTTTCTTGCGAGCATCACGCCCACTTTACGGGCTTCGCCCTGCAATTCATTCGTCAATATCTCTGCGTCGAATCCATCATGTTTTGCCTGCTTCAGCGCGGCTTTGGCGGCCAGTTCATTATCACCGACGATAACGTGCTCCACCCGATTGGAAATGTTGTTTTTTGACTCGTGATCTGCCTGGGAGGAGGCCAGAGCCTGGAGAATTGCTGAAGGAACGTTTTTTTTAAGTCCGTATTTTTCTAGGATTTGAACTGCATCTTCGCTTGTCGTCGGGTCTGGATATGTGGGCCCTGATGCAATCGCTTCAAGTGGATTGCCGATCACGTCCGACAATATCAAGCTGATGACCTTTGCCTTCGTCGCGCGTACCAACCCACCGCCTTTGATTCTGTCCAGTTGGCGACGCAAGGTGTTGATCTCGTCGATGCGGGCACCGCAGGCCAGCAACAAAGACGTAAGCGATTGCATATCATCCAGTGATATGCCTTCGTGAGGCACGGTCATCAGGGCCGAACCGCCGCCGGAGATCAAACACACCAATGTCTCCCCCTCGCTCAGGCCAGAAACAAATTCCAACGCGCGTTGACCGGCGCGGAGCGAATCAATCGTCGGGACTGGATGTCCGCCCAATAGAACCGGAAACAGGCTTGTCCTGAGCGGATACGAAGGATCCACCGATGAAGCGTGTTTGCTGATGGCGAGCGCGCTCGAGAGTGGTACCGCTTCCGCAAGAGCAGTCAGCATCGGGACGGAGGCTTTCCCGATCCCCAATCCATGCACGCTGCCTCTTATGACTGGAAGATGTGTGCGCACAACCTCTCCAGGATCAACCGCCTTGAGGGCAGATGATAAAATTCGTTTTATTCGCGGGTCGTTCAAACTGTGCGTTGCGAAACGATTTGCATCCATTATTGTTATCATATCAGAATCGTTTTATGGAGAATGTATGTCGAAGCCAAAAGTATTTGTAACGAGGATCATCCCCGACAAGGGGCTCGATCTGGTAAGGGATTTTTGTGAAGTTGATCTGTGGACGGACGATCTGCCGCCCAGCCGCGACGAATTGTTGAAACGTGTTAAGGATATCGATGGGTTGTTATGTTTGTTGACGGAGACCATCGATGGCGAAGTGATGGATGCGGCGGGTTCACAGTTGAAGGTGATCAGCAATTATGCGGTGGGGTTCGATAACATCGACGTGAACGCCGCAACGGAACGCAAGATCCCTGTTGGCAACACGCCCGATGTACTGACCGATGCGACCGCCGATTTTTCATTTGCACTGATGATGAGCGCCGGGCGGCGCGTGCTCGAGGGCGATCGTTACGTGCGCGAAGGAAAGTGGAAGACCTGGGGCCCGATGATCCTGCTGGGCAATGAGATGCGCGGTTCCACGCTTGGGCTGGTGGGATATGGTCGCATCGGCAAGGCCATGGCGCGGCGCGCGATGGGCTTCGATATGCGCGTGATCTATTACGACCCGAATGAAATACAGCGTGACCCGGATGTAAAAGCCGTCTCTGTGGACTTTGAAACGCTGCTCGAAGAATCGGATTTTATCTCGCTTCACACCCCGCTGACATCTGATACTCACCATTTGATCGATGACAAATCCCTGAGCCGAATGAAACCAAACGCGGTGCTGGTGAACACTTCGCGCGGACCGGTGATCGACATGCATGCATTATATGAAGCCCTGCGAGACCGCCGCATCTTTGCCGCCGCGCTGGACGTGACCGAACCCGAGCCGATCCCGCTCGATCATCCGCTATTGACGCTCGATAATTTCATCATAGCGCCGCATATCGCCAGTGCAAGCCGCTCCGCACGCGATAAGATGGCCTGGCTGGCAGCAAAGAACCTGATCGCCGGTTTGGAAGGCAGGCACCTGCCGAATTGCGTGAACCCGCAGGTGCACAGGTAATACTATATACAAGAAAAGAGACCCGCCGAACGGCGGGTCTCTTTTGATATTGCCGGATAGCCACTCTAATTGTTGAGTGCTTCAACAAGGAGGGCTGCAGATTTGATGAGCGCATCTCCCTGTTCGGCTGTCAGGATGCCATCGTTGACAAAGTCTTCAACCTGATTGATGAATGCATCAAGCTGGTTGGCCGCAGAGTTGGGGTTTCCATTCGCCAGTTTAGTGAGCACGTTCTCCAATTTTGAGATGAGGGCGTTGGCCTGGCCACCGTTGAGCACACCGTCGTCAAGTAGCCCTTGAACATCGTCGATCAGTTCATAGATTTCCGCCTCGGTCGTCAATTCCATGCCAACGATGACCGGGTCATGGTCAGAGGCACGGTAGGCATCCGGGGCGTAGATCGCATCCTGAGCGTCCTGCTTGAAGGATGTATCGTAATCGATCAAGTCGGCTTCATCAGCATTGATATGCCATTCTGTAACGCCGGTTACCTTACTCAGCAAGGCCGCGTTACTAAGCGCATAATCGAGGTAGCCCCATTGTCCGCTGAAGACAAAGGAGTAGGCAAATTCACCCTGGAACTCATATGCCAGGTCTGTGTAACCACCAGTGGTAAGTACATCGATCGGGTCTTCCTTGTCATAGGCGTTCAAGTCACCAATGATCATGAAATCTTCATCGTCACTGTTGGTCGGATCGGTCGCCAGCCAGTTGAGCAGTACCTGGGCAGCCAATGTGCGCGTCAGGTTACAGCTACCCTGTTCAGGATCGTCATCACCGGCACCACAGCCTGAACCTTTGGACTTGAGGTGATTGACCACCGCAGTGAACACGCCGCCGGTCGAATTGACCGAGAAGGTTTGAGCCAGGGCCGGGCGATTCTTGTCGGAACCTGTATTATTGGGATCAAGGAAGGCAAGTGTATCCAGAACTGCATAATCACCAACAGGCGATACAGCAGCTGGTTTGTAGATAAATGCCTGGCGAATGGCATCGGAACCAAGTGCACCTGTCGCAATGTAATCATACGTACCTGCACCCATCAAATCGTTGAGACCGCTGACCAGATCTGCTGTGGGAACATCACCGGGGTGGTTCTCGATCTCCATCAGGCCGACCACATCCGCGTCGATCGCTGCGATTGCGGCGATGATCTTGTCACGCTGACGGGTGAACTCATTGGCATCGTCTGCACCACGACATTCCTGATTCTGCAGCGGGCCACAGACATCATCTGCAGGATTGTTCGGACCACTATCATCCTGAATGGCGTCGATTGTAGAGAAGTAGTTCAACACATTAAAGGACGCAACAGACACATTACCCCCAATTGGGTCTGGTGATGCCGGACGCGGGTTGACGGATGTGTAGTTCGCGCCTTGTGTGGGCTGGACACGATACAAGCCAAATGCATAATTGATCACACCGGTCACATTCTCCACTGTGTCACCGCCGCGGAAGAGATTCGTCAGATCGAACTCGAGTCCATTCGGGTGAATCGCGGGGTCCGGGTTCTGACTCGTGCGTCCATCATCGAGTGTAATGCGAGCAAGCGAATTGGCAAGGGCCAGATTTGCTGCATCCAGCGAGCCGGGCTCGAAGACAGCCGTCGGCTGGAAATGGCGGGCATCGGTCAATACGATCTCACCAAAACGGTCAAAGTTGAAGTATTCGGAAATAACCAGTGGCTGCGGAAAGGTGACGTACATCCCTTCGTAGGCTTCAAAATCGTTGATATCTGTCACTGGCAGTGACAGGACCGAAGCTGCCGGAAGCGGATTTCCAGAACTGATCACAGAAACGCCGCTGAAGGACGTGATCTGGGTATCACCAAAGAATTCGGAAACCGAACCTTCCACACGGACCAGGTCACCGATCACTACGTCGACACTGGGGTTGCTGCCCTGGAAGACAAAGACACCTTCTGAAGTGAGTGCGTTCCCGTCAGCATCTGCATCTTCTTCCTGAACGAAGAAACCGTTCAAGTCGCCGTTAGCACCGACATCGTCCTGAAAATCGCCGACGACGATACCTTCAATGGCAACTGTCTGTCCAACCAGCGGGCTTGCAGAACCAGCACCCTGCACCTCATGGATCTTTACGTTTGCAACGGGGGCTACACAGGTATTCTCTGCGCCCGGTGTCCCGAGATCGCCAGCACCAAATGGGGTCGTGGAAGTACACCAATTCGCACCGACATTGTTATCCAACGCAGGGTCAGACAATGCCATCGAAGCACCCGTTGGATCTGGGAAGGCAGTGCCGCCATCATATTCAACCCGGTCAATTTCTGCCATACTGCCATCAAGTAACACAACTTCATCTGCACCATTGGAGAGGAACCAACTGCCTCCATAACTATAGTCGACAGGTGCGCCACCATTGGTACCAGTATCAGTGTTATTACCCAATACCAGATAACCACCGGCCGGAATGAGCAGGGGACCACCGTTATTGATCACGTGGCTGTCAAAATCATTGTCAGCAATGGTCCAGCCATTCACATCAACTGTACCGTCGCCTGCATTGTATAACTCGAACCATTCTCCAGCACTATCGAAAACAGCATTCGGATTCTGCATGATCTCATTGATCACAATCTGCGGCAGGGAAGACACACAGTCATTTGCAGCACCCGGTGTGCCGAAGTCGCCAGCACCAAATGGGGTCGTGGAAGTACACCAATTCGCACCGACATTGTTATCCAACGCAGGGTCAGACAATGCCATCGAAGCACCCGTTGGGTCTGGGAAGGCAGTGCCGCCATCATATTCAACCCGGTCAATTTCTGCCATACTGCCATCAAGTAACACAACTTCATCTGCACCATTGGAGAGGAACCAACTGCTTCCATAACTATAGTCGACAGGTGCGCCACCATTGGTACCAGTATCAGTGTTATTACCCAATACCAGATAACCACCGGCCGGAATGAGCAGGGGACCACCGTTATTGATCACGTGGCTGTCAATGTCATTGTCAGCGATGGTCCAGCCATTCACATCAACAGCACTACTAGTTGTGTTGTATAACTCGAACCATTCTCCAGCACTGTCGAAAACAGCATTCGGATTCTGCATGATCTCGTTGATCACGATATCCCCAGGAGTTGCCGCCTGCGCACTTTGCACTGGCGCTGCCATCAATATCAAAGCCAGAATCATTACAAAAGAAAATAACTTACCTAATTGTTTATTCATGCTACTCTCCTCTAGTAGATTTATAGGGTACAAAATATGACATAAGACAATACAATGGAGCAAATTTCGGTCTTCACGAACGAGACGCACCTCCTTAAGTGCAATCGCTTATTTTCGCTAGAAACACATAGATCCCCTCTTTTTTTATTTTAGGATACGCCTAACGAAAAAGCAAGGTAAAAGCAGCCTATTTGTAACCTTTTGGTATTTTTCTCCAATGAACTCGTATAGACCTGCAAATTTACAAATTTCCTCGGTGTTGGTGCATAAATCAGGGAGCAGATGCACTTCCAGTGTTAGACAAAGGACTGTTAGGCAACCTGATAGCTGTCGGGCATTCCGAGATGGGTCATTTTATTGAGTACCAGGCCTCGGATCAGGGCTTGCGTAGTCTGTGTTCCCAACAAGCGTGTGGACAATTCATTGCCAAAGATGGTTTTCATTCGGAACATGGCAGTTTCGGCCAGAGAACGCATATGATATCCTGTATCATCCTTCCAGCGCTGCCGTCCATGTTTGCGGATGTAGCGCAAATTCTCGTCTCGTTTGAGAGGTTCTGCCTTTGCATTGCCGTGCTGCCAGATGCGCGCGTTCTTTCGTGGTGGGATCAATATGGCAACTTCTGGCGAGTGCTTGTTGAGGGCATCATACACTTTGCGCTTATCATAAGCACCATCGGCAGCACAAGCCAGAAGTGTTTGCTCGATCTGTTCCAACAGTTCCTTCACCATTGTATCGTCACTGATGCTGTTTTCGGTCAAGAGCATGGTCTGGATTTCGCCGCTGGCAGGATCAACTCCCAGATGAAGCTTACGCCAAGTGCGCCGCTTGGAATAACCATGCTTGCGAACTTTCCATTCGCCTTCACCGTAGATCTTTAACCCTGTGCTGTCCAACACCAGGTTCATGCTTCCGTTGGTTTTCTTTGACAGTCTCACCTTCAAGGTCTGCGCTCGTCTCGACAGGGTCGAATGATCCGGCACTGGTAAGTCAATCTTCATTATCACGAATAGCGAACGCACAAACCCTTCTACACCGCGATTGGTCAGATGAAACACTTCCTTGAGCGTTAGCATCATCTCAATGGCCTTGTCACTGTAGTCAAATTGACTGCCTCGTTGTTTTTTGCCAGCGTACAGCCAGACCTGCTCAAAATCATCCGACAACCAGAAAGTAAGCGACCCTCGCTGTACCAATGCTTGATCGTATGCTGACCAGTTCTTGACGCGATATAATGACTTTGGGTGTGGCTGTGTTTGTTTTTGTTTAGGCATAAACTAAACTTACCCGGCCACACCTCTTTTGTCTACCCTTTCATGCACCAAAGCCGACGTAAATTATAAGCGGGAGTAAGAGTCCCGGATCAGCGAATATCGATATAACTGGAGGTACACATGAAAAATATGTATTGGATCATCCTGGGGGCGCTCCTATTAACGGCCTGCTCCGCAACTGCGACCGAACCGGCTTTACAGACTCCCCCGCCTCTGCCAACGCACGAGATTGTCCCGACCCAAACGACTGACAGCCCGCCCGAAACCCCGCTTTCTGACCGTGCACAGCCCGACGACTTCTTCACGCAAATGAGCATCACACTCCCTGCGCCTGTATGCAGCGGACTCACACCTCCACAGGCGGAAGGCCCGTATTACACGCCTGATACGCCGCAGAAAAACTCATTCCTCGAAGATGATCCTGATGGCACACGGCTGATCCTAGTTGGACGTGTGCTGGATCAGAACTGTCAGCCGCTTCCCAATGCGTGGCTCGATTTCTGGCAG
>DATHRQ010000504.1:0-1787 GCA_035465095.1 Anaerolineales bacterium
TTGTACGCGCTCTGTTGGACACAAGCTGTGAGAGGCTTGATTGTTCGATCGAGAGAAACGGACCGATGTCCTTGTCGGCCGGGCTGATGACGCCCAGAGTCGCAAAAATGATCAGCAGGATATAGTTCCGCGTCAGGACAAAGCCCAGGCCTGCTCCTGCCATAAGAATTGCGCCAACGATCAAAATTCTCTTTCGCCCCACCCTGTCTGCGGACGTGGTCAGCCATAACGAAATGCCCGCGTCGCCGATGAGGGTGAGCGTGAATAACAGTCCGATCTGCGATTCCGTCAGCCCTGCTTCGATCAGATATAACGCCAATACGATGGAGAGAAATCCATAGCAGAAGAGGCGGATAATTCGCGTAGAGAAGAGGAGATGGACGTCCATGTCGTGTCCTGTCATTGCGAGGAATGCGAATCCCGACGAAGCAATCTCCGACACAATGACGGCGATTGTTTCGGGCAAAGAACGCCCTCGCACTGACTGAAATAGTGATTACAAAAACAAAAATCCATAAAACCCTGCCGCAAGGACGACGGCAGCGACGGTCCACTTGGCGTTGACCCGAAATAATAACAGCAGG
Organism: Anaerolineales bacterium; assembly: GCA_035465095.1. GTDB lineage: Bacteria > Chloroflexota > Anaerolineae > Anaerolineales > Villigracilaceae > Defluviilinea. The sequence goes on from DATHRQ010000504.1 coordinate 585, forward strand.
CTCGCGCTGAAAATAACCCAGGCATGCAGCGTGGTGACGGTGCTGCTGAGGATAACGAGCGCGGTAGCAGAGATGAGTCCGACAACACCCGCTGTGACCCCGTCCAGAAACGTATGCGCGGACTGGTTGTCCACCAGGCGTTCGAGGAAATCGTGACCGAACATCGTGAAGGCAAAGGCGGGCGTGAAGATGCCGATGGTCATGATGACCGCTCCCAATGCGCCGCCGCCGACGTAGCCGACGAAGGTCGAAAAGATCACCAATGGGGCAGGAAGCAGGCCCGACAGCGCGAGGCCATCCAGGAACTGGGCGTTGGTCATCCAGCCGCCGACCTGAACAGCGTCATGCTGCAGGAAGGGGATGACGGTGTAGGCGCCTCCAAAGGTCAGCAGTCCGCTGCGCAGGGCAGACCAGAACAGGGTCAAGTACGAAGCGTCGCCGTTCGATGCGGACTCAATAGCAGTTGCAGACTGAGCCGTCTGGGGGGAGGAAAATCCCACAAAGACGAGATATCCCAGAAAAAGAATCGTAAGCGTGACTGCCAGATATTTTCGATTTGAGAGAGCAAAGATCAAGCCTGAAACGACAAGTGTGATCAGAAAGTTGACGTTAAGCAGTTGCGCGATGGCAGCGATGATGGCGACCGTCCAGAGCCATTTATTTTCGAGCAGGGCATGACCGCCAATGCGGTGGACAGCACGCACGATAAGCGCGGCAACGGCGGGCTGCATGCCGATGAAGATCGACTGGAAGAGGGGCGAACTGATGCCGTACGAGACGTAGAACCATGAAAGTGCGAACATGAGCGTGAAGCCGGGCAGCATGAAGCCGAGGCCGCCCAAAAAGGCGCCTATCCGTCCGCGGGCGATCATGCCGAAGTAGACGCACAATTCGTGCGCCTCCGGACCCGGCAGCGCCTGATACACAGCCAAAACGCGGTTGAAGCGTGCCGGCGTGACCCACTTTTCCTCGTCCACGAGCTCCTGACGGATCATGGCGATCTGCGCAAATGGGCCGCCCCAGGCCAGGAAACCGAATTTGAGAAAGCGCAATAATATACTGAGCAGGGATTGGTGCGGAACGGTAATGTCGTTGTCTGAAATTGCCATGGTTATGTTCTTGACAAACTTAGCGGTTCAATCGTTCGATCAATTCTTCAATGTGTGCAACGATTGCGTCCCGCGCCGATTCGTACCCGTCGCT
>DATHRQ010000505.1:0-2493 GCA_035465095.1 Anaerolineales bacterium
ACCGAGCAGTATCCATGGTTTTCGTCTACCGAAGCGGTTCCAGGTCTGGTCGCTTTTTGCCCCGACCCACGGCTGGACAAACATATTAATGATGTTGTCCCAGGTCATGATAAATAATGCCAGGCTGGGAGCCAGTCCAAATCCGACGACATCTGGGATGGCACGTCCTTCTGCCAGCAGTTGACGCTCAAATTCAGGGTTGCCTGCCTGTAGAAATATGGGAATAAATTGATTGAAGATGGGCCAGATGATGCTGATGCCAAGGAGACCGAAGCCGAGCAGGAAGGTCTTGCCATAATTGAATTTCATGTTTGCCTCCAAATGGGTTCCATGCTAAAGGTCGAAAGTCACAGTCAAATATCCTGACCTTCAATCTTCGACTTTAAATTTTCAAGGAATTTCCTATCCTTCTCACTTAATTCAGTATTCTCCAACATGTCTGGGCGTTTCTTTAATGTGCGCATCAATGCCTGTTCTCTGCGCCATTCTTCGACCCTGCCATGATCGCCTGAGCGCAGGATTTCGGGTACCTTCCAACCGCGATATTCAGGTGGTTTGGTGTAGTGCGGATATTCCAGCAGGCCCATGGAGTGCGAGTCGTCTTCCGCGCCGGTTGGGTCGCCGAGAACGCCGGGAATGAGGCGTGAGACCGCATCGATGACCAGCAGGGCGGGGAGTTCTCCGCCGGTCAGCACGTAGTCGCCAACCGAGATTTCGTCGGTAATGAGGTGCTCGCGGATGCGTTCGTCCACGCCTTCGTAGCGGCCGCAGAGCAGGGCGATCTGTTCATGAGCGGATAATTCCTCGGCGATGCGCTGGTCGAAGACACGTCCCTGCGGGGTGAGTAAAATGATCGGGGTGTTCGAGTTCCCATCTGGGGATGATTCTGGCCTGCCCTGAGTTTGAGGCGAAGCCAGGCCCAGAACGGTCTCGATGGCCTCGAAGACCGGTTCCGGTTTCATGACCATGCCGCCTCCGCCTCCGTAGGGCGTATCGTCGGTTGTGTTGTGTTTGTCGTGCGTGTAATCACGGATGTTGTGGATGCGCACGTCGATCAATCCCCGTTGTGCGGCGCGTTTTAAGATGCTTGATTCAAGGTAGGGAGGGAAGACTTCGGGCAGGAGGGTGAAGACTTCGAATTTCATGCTGCGATTGTAGCATAAGACCCTCGTTTTCATCCCCTGGTTGCCATCGATGGCAGTTAATTAGAAACGTATAAGAAATTCGGAAATGGGGGGAAATGAGGGGGTGTTTTCTTGACTTTGAATTGGCGGGAATGGTAATATGATTCAATATGTATCTACCGAAAAGCAGTAAATGGAGCATGAACCGCCGCCGCAGACGCCCGAACTATTTTGGCTGGGCGATCCTGATCCTGGTTGTGATGTTCGGCTATTATTTCGATCAGGTGTATATCACCCAGATCGACAATCCGTTCGAGCCAACGCCGACGCCTACGCGGTCGCCCGAATCGTTCGTGACTGAGGCAGAGGCGCTCTTTGCGGAAGGGAAACTCCTGCCGGCCATCGATGCCTATCAGCAGGCCATCGATTCGTCGCCGCAGGATTCTTCGTTGTACGTAGCGATTGCACGGGTACAGGTATTCGCCGGGCAGTATGAAGAAGCGCAGACGAACGCTGAAAATGCCCTGTTGTTGAACCCGAACAATGCGTTGGCGCACGGCGTTCATGCCTGGGCACTGGATTTTCAGGAGGGCAGAAACGGCGAAGCGCTTGCTTCGATCGAAGAGGCTTTGCGGCTCGACCCGAACAACGCGCTCATCCATGCGTATTATGTCGAGGTGCTGATCAGCTCCGGTTTTGACAGCTACGCCAAGGCTGCGGAAGAATCGCGTGTGGCGCTGGCGCTGAATCCTGATATTGTGGAGACAAGACGCGCACGCGCCTTGATCCTGGAAGCCACCGGGAACTATGAGGAAGCCATTGCCGAATATCAGGCAGCCATCAATTTGAACCCGAACCTCTCAACACTCTATATCGGCTTGGGGTTGAATTATCGAATATTGCAGGTCTACGATCAGGCAGTGGAGGCATTTACGCGCGCAAATGCGCTCAACCCGACAGATCCGCTGCCGGATCTATACATCTCTCGCACGTATGCGACGATCGGTGAGTTCGAGAAGTCCCTCCAGTATGCAGAGACTTCTGTCAATGACCGGCCCGACAGCGCCAGCCTGCGCGGCAATCTGGGCGTGATGTATTATCGAAACTTTCTGTGGCCCGAAGCAATCCAGCAATTGGGGTACACGATCTATGGCGGCGTGACCGAGGATGGGGTGGAGATCGAGGGTATACCTCTGGTCAACGATCCGTTGGTGGCCGAATATTACTTTACCTATGGGCTGGCGCTGGCGCGCACGAATCAGTGTGGAGAAGCTCTGCCAATCGCTCAAATGCTTAATTCCCGCGTCCCAACGGATGAGAACGCGGTCTTTGCCGCCAGCGAGATCAACCGCATCTGCTCAGAAAGCCT
>DATHRQ010000506.1:0-1841 GCA_035465095.1 Anaerolineales bacterium
CAGCCACGGCATGGGCAGGACGATCCCCTCTCCCTGCAGATGTTTTTCCTTCAACTTATTGATCTTGAAATTTGCGTGATGGACTATTCCCACAGCCAGCGATTTACCTGCCATGCCAAGTTCGGTCAACCTGGTTTGATAGGCTGAATACACATCCCTCACCACTTGCACGCCGGTGCGAACGAACAACTTGACCATTCCCATCGGGCCGGCCATCGCTATGGAAGCGCCGTCCTTGGGTTCATGCATCAAGCCCGCTACGCGGATGTTATTGGCAAAGGGCATGGTTACATCCACGTTATACTCGCCGTTCGGTTTTTGCGGGGAATGAGGATAGTACATGGCAACCTGCAATACGCCGCCGTCGTCGAAGACCTCCCGTGAACTGCCGGCCAGGAACTTCATGGTCTGCCCGGGGATGACGCCGATCACGCCGGCCGCATTCCCGAACAGTTGCAGGGCGTTCGAGTCGAGGGAGGAACTGATAAAGCGGCTCAACCCTTCAATGCCGCCGACCAACACCTTCTTTCCGTATAAAGAGTCGGCGATATTATTTTCCAATTGCTGATTTTCAGGGAGGTCGGGATTCAATGCCAAATGCAGGCTGCTGGCGGAACCGTCACAAGCCTTATGGATCGCTACTTTCAGTGCATCCTCGCGAATCCCAGCCTCCTTGGTTATGCGATCCAAATAATCCTCTGAAACCGGCGCGCTCATGCCGATCAGGACAGCGTCCACTTCTGAGGGTTGCCAATCACAGGCTTTCATGGCTTCCGTAAGAAAGCGTGCTCCAACTTCCACCTCCACCTGGATGTGTTCCTCTTCGCTCATGTTAAGGGGAACATGTTGACGGTTTAGAAAACCCAACTCGGACAGATTCAGGCGTTCGTTCGGAAGAAGCGGACGGCCAAGTCGTCGTTCGAGAAATTCCGGCAATGTTTCATTGTTGTAGTTATCTCCCCAGGTCCCATAAACGCCGCCAATTCCCACAGACGGATTTGTCACTTGTTCGGTACCGTACGGAATCCCGCCTGCGACTGGGATATTTCCTTTTTTCACGCCGGGTCGGTCATAAAAAGAACCGCTGGCGGGAGTAGGATCATTTGTAGTTGTCATTTTTCTCCTCGTTATTTATTGATTATAAAACACAGCATGCCGATAAAGGTTTCGGTACTTGTTGAAGTATTATCCTGTATTAAGAATTCTACTGGATTAACCCACAATATCGCGTTCACCCGTTTGTACGCCCCACAAGCGAGCATAAACTCCATCCGATGCGACCAATTCATCGTGCCTGCCCTGCTCCACCAATCGGCCGCGCTCGAGAACGAAGATGCGGTCTGCGTTGCGTACCGTGGACAGGCGGTGGGCAATGACGATGGTTGTGCGTCCAACTGCGATCTTTTCAAGAGAGCGCTGGATGAGCGCCTCCGTTTCATTATCCACCGAGGAAGTTGCTTCGTCCAAAATTAGCACAGGCGGATCTTTGAGCACCGCCCGCGCAATGGACACCCGCTGACGCTGCCCGCCGGAGAGTTTTTGCCCGCGCTCGCCGACGATTGTATCGTACCCCCGCGGCAGGGACATGATGAAATCGTGTCCTTCGGCGATCTTTGCGGCTTCGACAATCTGCTCATCCGTTGCGTCGAAGGTGCCATAAGCGATATTCTCGCGGACAGTACCGTGGAAGAGATAAACATCCTGACTGACAAAACCGATTGCGCGGCGCAGGTCTTTGAGGCGCAATTCGCGCAGGTCATGGCCATCGAGGCGGATGCAGCCCTTCTGTACGTCGTAGAAGCGCAGCAGCAGTTTGACCAGAGTGGTCTTCCCCGCGCCGG